>JAVHWG010000127.1:0-7184 GCA_032159965.1 Mycobacterium sp. | reverse complement strand
ACCCGCGCCGCGCGCAGGCCGACGCGGACTGGCGAGAGATCAACGCGAAGATGCCGAAGTGGCTGCACAGCCATCCGTACAACGACATGCTCGGCGACGGGTTGCCCGAGGACGAACGCACCTGGGCCTTCGACTTCCGGGTGATGACGCCGACGGCCTGGTGGCGTGTGCCGATGCAGACGTTGGTCGGGGGACTGCCGACAGAACCGGCCGCGCAGTACCGCATCCACAAGGCGATGCTGCAACAGTTCCAATATGGACGTGCGCGAAAACACTGGGTGCTGAAAGGGTTTCACGGGTTCCGATTGGCCGAGTTCTTCGCCACCTACCCCGATGCCAACCTGATGTGGCTGCACCGTGATCCAGTGCAGGTCGCAGCGTCACGGACCATGATGATGGCCGACATCCTCGACGGCATCATCGGACCGGTCGATCTGACCGCCGCCGCGAAGCTGCATCTGGGGCTGACACGCGAGAGTGTCGCCAACACGATGACCAACCCGCTTGTCGACGATCCGCGCATTCTGCATGTGCGCTATACCGACTTTGTCGGCGATCCTGTCGGCACGGTCCGCCGATACTACGAATTCTGTTGCCGGCCTCTCGATTCCGGCGCCGAGACCGCGATGCGCGACTACCTGGCGAACAACCCCGGCGACCGCTACGGGAAGTTCGAATATTCGACGAAGCTTCTCACCGACATCGGGGAGAACATCGCCGCCCTGCACGACGAGTTCGAGCCGTTCCGGACGCGGTTCGGGGTTCAGATCGAGCAGCGGGGCTGAGGCGGCATGCACGAGCGCCTCTCAGTTCACAACGTCACCTTCTTGGGTGCGTCATTGGACGAACTCGAGAAGTACTGGCGGACGATTGGTCTCACACGTCTGAGTATTCTCGACTCGCAACTGGCCGAGCCCGGGCTCGCGGCGGTGCTCGATGACCGTGGCTACACGATCGAAGCGGTGTGCCATGTCTTCGCTGGGCGCGACGGCCTATTGCGCGTCGTCGACGCCGCCGCGGCGCTCGGCGCGCGGATGATCTACATGCTGACGGGCGGACGGGGCGGACTCACGTGGGAGCAGGCCGCCGAGAGGTTCTGCTCGCAGATCGCGCCGTGTGTGGCGGCGGCGAATGACGCGGGTGTCGGCCTCGCGATCGAGAACGCGTCGAGTCTGTACGCCGACATCCACATCGCGCACTCCCTTCGAGACACGATCGGCCTCGCGGAAATGGCAGGCATCGGTGTCTGCATCGACCTGTTCCACTGCTGGGCCGAGGCCGGGCTCTCCTCACTCGTGGACCGTGCACTGCCGCGCACCAGGCTGATCCAGCTGAGCGACTATGTTCTCGGGGACAGGTCGCTTCCTGCGCGCGCGGTGCCCGGAGACGGCACCATCGCGATCGAGGGATTCCTCGCGCAGGTGATCGACGGTGGGTACACGCACGGCTTCGACCTCGAATTGATCGGGCCGCGTATCGACCGCGAGGGGCGTTTCACAGCCGCCTCGCGCGCCTGCGATGTGGTCACCGAGATGCTCGGAAGGCTGGGTGCCTAGATGGCCTTCGGTGATGGCCCCGACGACGCGACGCTGCTTGCCGAATGGAACGAGTTTTGCGAGCAACTCAAGGCGGCCGGGGCCCGCGCATTCAAGGACGCGAATCCGGCGTCGGGTCGCCACCGCGCCGACGCCTTCCGCTTCCTCACCCAAAACCTCGGCCAGGCCTTCGATTTCGCATTGGAGACCAAAGACACGCGATACCCCGCGATCCACACGTTCTGCAACCCGACACGCAAGCTCGGTGGCGACTGCGCGGACTTCGTTTACCAGCAGGCCTGGATCGACGGCGAATCGACGTACCGGATCACCGGGACCCGCGGCAGCGCGCGCTTTCTCAATGTCACCGTGCAGGGCGCGCGGACCGACGGACCGGGCGTGCTGCACGAGCCGTTCGGCGACGTGCCCGAAGCGAACCTGACCGGTGAGCAGCTCTCGGTGGAGCAGGACGGAAGCTTCGAACTCTTCATCGGCGGACATGAGCGCGATCACAACTGGCTGGCCACCACATCCGCGTCGCGAAAGTTGTTCATCAGACAGGGTTTCGACGACTGGGACGAACAGCCGGCGCGGCTGCGGATCGAGCGGCTCGACATGCAGGCGCCCAAGCCGCTGCCGGCACCTTCGGACATGGTCGCCGCGATGCAGTGGGCAGGATCGTTCGTCACCGGGCTGATGGACGACTGGCCCGAATTCCCCTTCACCTACGGCGGTGTCGACGCCGATCGCCCTAATCGCTTTCCCGATGTCGCGTCGACCGGCGCAGACATCAAGCGGGGCCGGGCCGCAGTGAACATGCACTGGGCGCTCGAACCGGACGAAGCACTGATCGTCGAGTTCGACGCGCATGACGGGCTGTGGATGCTGACCAACATGGGCGTCTTCTTCACAAGCATGGACTTCCTCTACCGCCCGGTCAGTTACACGCCGAGCCGTACCAGGGTCGACAGCGACGGCAAGGTGCGCGTGATCCTGTCGCACGACGACCCCGGCTACCACAACTGGATGGACACCCAGAGCTTCGAGCGGGGCAATGTGACCTACCGGCACATGCTGGAGGGCCGGCCCGTCCCGCTCGAAGCCCGGGTCGTCGCGCGCAGCGAGTTGGCCGATGCGTTGCCGAAGGACAGTGCGACGGTAACCTCCGCCGAGAGAACAGCGCAGATGTGGCGACGGTTCAGGGCGGTTCGTCAGCGCTACCAGTTGTGAGTGCGGGCCCTCGTCGAAATTCACGTTGTGCAGGCCTCTACTCGAACTTCTTCTGCATAACGTTGATTTCGCGATGACGGACGGACAGCCTGCTCAGTCCAGCCGGTCGCCCTGCCAACTGGCCAGATAGCCGCCGCCCGCGAGCGGCAGAACCACACCGGCCATCCCGGTGTCGGGTCCCGGGTAGCGAAACTCGCCGACGTAGGCGCGCGGTGCGGCGATCTGATCGTCGGCAAGCGAAGCGGTGCCCAGCTCGATTCGATGTCGCAGCAGCGGCACCCCATCGATGTCGGCATGGAGCGCACCCGACCAAAACCCTTCTCGCTCGCCACTTCTACCGATCTGTACGCGTTCGTGTATTCGCACCGTCGCAGTTTCGGTCAGCTTCAGCCGAGTCTGGGTCGTGTGGTTCGATCGCGCCGCCACCAGCGTCGGTTGCGGGTCGATCTCGAGTTCTCCGGCGACGTCGATCGACCAGCGCACGCACGACGACGGCCCGTGGATACCAGGAAGAACGATGGTCGCTGCCACGCTGCACAGCCGCAGCCGGGCACCCTGCCCGACGATGACTCGCAGGTCGATGGTGTCTCCACCCAGCGGGCCGGCCGCGGCCGACAACAGGTGAACGGTGTCAGGCTCGGTGCGGCGGCCCGCCAACGCGCCCCGGCACTCGATGGTCGCGGGCCGGTCCGGGTGCGCAGCGATCAGGACGTCGGAATGCATGCGAGCTGTTCACGCACCCAGGTCAACACCTCTGTGGCCGTGGGGTCTTCGCTCAGGGAGATCATCGCGGTCGGCCGGTCGTGTCGCACCGCCGTGGCGTCACGACGCATCACGTCCAGGTCGGCACCCACCATCGGCGCCAGGTCGGTCTTGTTGATCACCAGCAGATCCGAGTAGGTGACGCCGGGCCCTCCTTTGCGGGGCACCTTGTCCCCGCCCGCCACGTCGATCACGAAAATCTGCGCGTCGACGAGACCGGACGAAAACGTGGCGGTGAGATTGTCACCGCCGGATTCCAGGAGTATCAGCTGCAGTCCGCCGATCCCTGAAATCAGATCGTCGATCGCGTCGAGGTTGGCGGTGATGTCGTCGCGAATCGCGGTGTGCGGGCAGCCGCCTGTCTGCACGGCGCTGATCCGCTCGTCGGGCAGAACCGCGTGCCTGCGGAGGAAGTCTGCGTCCTCGGTGGTGTAGATGTCATTGGTCACCACCGCCAGCGACAGTTCGTCGCGCAGCTCACGGCACAGGGCGGCGACCAGCGCGGTCTTCCCGGAACCGACTGGCCCACCGACGCCGATGCGCAAGGGCTCGTCGGGTCTGCGGGGACGCTTCGGCCTGGCGTGGGCGTGGGGTTGTCCGTCGAGTACATGCGGTGGCATGGCTGACCTTTCAGCTGACAAAGAGGGGTTGCGGGCGTCGGACGTGGCGCTGCGCGAGTTCATCGAGCAGCGGATCGGAAAGGTCGGCCATCCCGAGGCACGCGGCGGTGGCCGTCTCGGTGCAGAGCTCGGACAGCTCGAAGCTCAGCGCCGCAACGTCGGTGGGATCGAGCGCCAGCAATCGCTGGCCGGCCGTCGCCGACCCCGTCATCGTCGTGTAGACCACATGGAGGGCGGTCTGTTCCGGGGTGATCGCCGCGGCGGCACCGACCGTCCCGACGGCCACCGCCAGATGCGGTGTCGGACCCAGCGCGTTCCAGTCGCGCTCAGGCCACACCCGCCGGGCCAGCCGAACCAGACCCCGCCCCTGCGCCCGCGAGGTTTGGCGGGCGGCGGGAGCCGGTGTGCGAGCATCGGTTTCGCGATCGCCCAACTCCGGCGGCAGGGTGCCGTCATGCACGGCGGCGGCGATCGATGCGGTGACCAGGCCATGGGTGCGGATGCGTCGGCGCAGAAAGGCGCGCAGCGTCGGCACATCTCGCACCAGTCCGCTGGCCACCGCCTCCTCGACGCCGCCCGAATGTACGTGGCCGCCTGTCGGCAGCCGGGAGTCGGCGAGAGCGAGGAGCGTCGTGAGGTCGGCCATCACAGGAGTTCAATCAAAAGAGGAAGTACCTCTGTGCCATCGGCAGTTCCGTAGCCGGTTGCTCCTCCCACACCTGGCCGTCGATGCGGACGGTGAAGGTGTCGGGCTCGACTTCGATGCGCGGGCAGGCGTCGTTGAGAGGCATGTCCGACTTACCGACCTTCCGCACGTCGCCCACCGGCACGAGCGCCCGGTTGACCGCGAGCCGGTCGGCCAGCCCGTCGTCGATGGCCTGTTGTGAGACGAAGTGGACGGACGTTGCGGCGGCCGTCGGTGCGGCGGCGCCGAACATCGGGCGCGGCAACACCGGCTGCGGCGTCGGAATCGACGCGTTCGCGTCGCCCATCGCCGCCCACGCGATTGCGCCGCCCTTGATCACCGCGTGCGGGCGCACGCCGAAGAAGGCGGGCTCCCACAACACCAGGTCGGCGAGTTTGCCGACTTCCACCGAGCCGATCTCGCGATCGTGGCCGTGGGCGATCGCCGGGCAGATGGTGTACTTCGCGACGTAGCGCTGCGCGCGGTGATTGTCGGCGGCGCCGTCGCCGGGCAGCGCGCCGAGGCGGCGTTTCATCACGTGTGCGGTCTGCCATGTGCGGATCACCACCTCGCCGATGCGACCCATCGCCTGGGCGTCGCTGCCGATCATCGATATCGCGCCGAGATCGTGCAGGAGGTCCTCGGCGGCGATCGTCGACGGGCGGATCCGGCTCTCTGCGAACGCGAGATCCTCGGGCACGCCGGGGTTGAGGTGATGGCACACCATCAGCATGTCCAGGTGTTCGTCGAGGGTGTTGACGGTATGGGGCCGGGTCGGGTTGGTGGAGCTGGGCAGGACGTGCCCCTCCGCGGCGACCGTGATGATGTCCGGGGCGTGGCCGCCGCCGGCGCCCTCGGTGTGATAGGCGTGGATCCCCCTGCCCGCGATGGCCGCGAGGGTGTCCTCGACGAAACCCATCTCGTTGAGGGTGTCGGAGTGCAGCGCCACCTGCACACCCGCCGCATCGGCGACCGTGAGGCACGCGTCGATGGCCGCGGGAGTCGATCCCCAGTCCTCGTGCAGCTTGAAACCTGAAGCACCGCCCCGTAATTGCTCCCACATGGACTCGGCGCTCACCGTATTGCCCTTGCCGAGCAGCGCGATGTTCATCGGCCAGCCGTCCAGCGATTCCAGCATCCGGGCAAGGTGCCAGGCACCCGGCGTGACGGTTGTCGCCTTGGTGCCTTCAGCCGGGCCGGTGCCTCCGCCGATCAGCGTGGTGATACCACCACCGAGTGCCTCACCCATGATCTGTGGGCAGATGAAGTGCACGTGGCAGTCGATGCCGCCCGCGGTGACGATGCGCCCGTTGCCTGCGATGACTTCTGTGGATGGCCCCACAACGAGCTGCGGGTGTACCCCCGTCATGATGTCCGGGTTGCCCGCCTTGCCCATCGCGACGATACGGCCGTCGCGAATCCCGATGTCCGCTTTGATGATTCCCCAGTGGTCGAGAATCACTGCACCCGTGATGACGGTGTCGGGTGCGCCGTCGGCACGGGTGGCGCGGCCTTGGCCCATTGATTCGCGCAGCACCTTGCCGCCGCCGAACACGGCCTCGTCGCCGGCCAATCCCGGTCCACCGCTGCGATCTTCGGTGATCTCGATCATCAAATCGGTGTCGGCCAGCCGGATTCGGTCACCCGTGGTGGGCCCGAATAGGTCGGCGTAGCGGGCGCGGGACAGATCGGTCATCAGGAATCCAGCCTTCCTGGCGGACTCAGCGTCAGCCCCGGCACTTCGCGCGCACCGCCCAGTGGCACCAGGGACACCTCCATCGCGATTCCGGGCTCGAAACGCACCGCCGTGCCTGCGGGGATGTCGAGGCGGTGCCCCGCGGCGACGTCGCGATCAAACGACAGCGCCGCATTGGCCTGCGGGAAGTGCACGTGGCTGCCGACCTGAATCGGACGGTCACCGGTGTTGAGCACAGTCATCCTCACTCGTTGCGCACCGACGTTGATCGAGATATCGCCACTGCCGTAGATGAATTCGCCCGGGATCATCGCCGCATCACGTGATCGGTTGGTGGACTGTGACGAGCTTCGTCCCGTCGGGGAACGTGGCCTCGACCTGGACGTCGGGGATCATCTCAGGTATGCCGTCCATAACGTCGCTGCGGCGCAACACCTCCCGGCCGCTGGCCATCAACTCGGCGACCGTGCGCCCGTCCCGCGCACCTTCGAGCAGGTGATCGGTGATCAGTGCGATCGCCTCGGGGTGGTTCAACCGCAGGCCGCGCGCCTGACGGCGTCGTGCGAGCTCGGCGGCATACGACAACAGCAGCCGGTCCTGTTCATGCGGTGTCAAGAGCATGAACCCGGATACTGCCACGACAGCCCCCACTCGGC
>JAVHWG010000396.1:0-3333 GCA_032159965.1 Mycobacterium sp. | reverse complement strand
CGAGACCGCCGATTTGGTCAAGGGGCACAACCGCCGCGTCTACACCGCCGAGGTCGACGTCCGTGACTACGACGCGCTCAAGACGGCCGTCGACGCGGGCGTCGAGCAGATGGGCCGGCTGGACATCATCGTGGCCAACGCCGGCATCGGCAATGGCGGCCACACGCTGGACATGACCAGCGAAGCCGACTGGACCGCGATGATCGACATCAACTTGAGTGGCGTCTGGAAGACCGTCAAAGCCGGTGTGCCGCACATCTTGTCGGGCGGTAGCGGTGGCTCGATCATCCTCACCAGCTCAGTCGGCGGCCTCAAGGCCTACCCGCATACAGGTCACTACATCGCGGCCAAGCACGGTGTGGTCGGTCTGATGCGGACCTTCGCCGTGGAGCTTGGCGCGCAGAACATCCGGGTGAATTCCGTGCACCCCACCAACGTCAACACCCCGCTGTTCATGAACGACGGCACGATGAAGCTGTTCCGGCCCGACCTGGAGAACCCGGGCCCCGACGACATGAAGGTCGTCGGCCAGATGATGCACACATTGCCGATCGGCTGGATCGAACCCGAGGATGTCGCGAACGCCGTGTTGTTCCTGGCTTCGGACGAGTCGCGTTACGTCACCGGTGTGACGCTGCCGATCGACGGCGGCAGCTGCCTGAAGTAGCGCCGTTCCTCGCCCGCGAAACTGTATTCCACGCGGTCCGCACTCGCACTTTCGCACGCTGGTGGCAGTCTCGGCGAAGGGGTGGAGCACACCTCGGAGTCTGGCGGCGCTAGCTGGTCTGGGCGGCGCGGTGTACCGCATTCACAATGCTCTGATAGCCGGTGCAGCGGCAGAAGTTGCCCGACAGCCCCTCGCGGATCTCCTCGTCGGTGGGCTGTGGGTTCTCGGCGAGCAGCGCAGTGATCGACATGACGAACCCCGGTGTGCAGAAACCGCATTGAAGCCCGTGGCAGTCGCGCATGGCTGACTGCACGGGCGACAGCTCGCCGTCGGGGGAGGCGATACCTTCGACAGTCGTGACTTCGCTGCCGTCGGCCTGCACGGCGAACATCAGACAGGAGCGGACGGCCTGACCGTCGACCAGCACCGTGCACGCCCCACACGCGCCGTGCTCGCAGCCGAGGTGAGTGCCGGTCAGTCCACATCGCTCGCGCAGGTAGTCCGCCAGCGTCAACCGCGGTTCGACGACCGCGCCGGTGTCCTGACCGTTGACCGTGACCTCGACGGGGATCTCATGCATCACACAGCCTCCATGCCGGCACCCGAGCGGGCCCGAGAAATGGCCTGGGTCAGCGCCCTTGAAACCATCGTGGCCCCGACCTTCGCGCGGTATGCGGAAGATCCCTGAAGATCGGACGGGACGTCGCAGAGCCCGGCGACGGCAAGTTCGCCCAGTTCCTCGGTGTCGATGTCGTCCGCGCTTCTACCGCGCACGGCCTCCTCGGCAGCCGACCCGCGCAGCGGCGTGGAGCCGAGGCCCAACAGGCCGATGCCGCAGCGTGTCACGCGCTCGTCGTCGAGGTCGACCGCTACGGCAGCGCCGGCGATAGCGAAATCGCCGTGCCTGCGGGCGAACTCCTCGAGCGCGAACCCGGACCGGGGTCCCCAGACCGGAAATCGCACCGCGGTGAGAATCTCACCGGGTTGCAGCGAGGTCTCCCACAGTCCGGTGAAGAACTCAGCGGCGCAGATCTGGCGGGTGCCCGCCGATGACTCCACGTCCATTTCCGCATCGAGCGCCAGGGCGACCGCCGCATACTCGGCGGCGGGGTCGGCGTGCGCGATCGCCCCGCCGAGGGTGCCCCTGGTCCGGATCTGGAAGTGGCCGATGTGCGGCGTTGCCAAAGTCAGCAGCGGAACCGACTCGGCGACTTCGTCATCCATGCCGACGTAGGCATGCGTTGTCGCGGCGCCGATCCGAACCTGGTCGTCACACAGGTCGATGCTCTTGAGCTCGTCGAGCCGGGAAATGTCGATCAGGTTCTCGAAGTGCGTCAACCGCATGGCAAGCATCGGCACAAGGCTCTGGCCGCCGGCCAGGATTTTGGCGTCGTCGCCGTACTCGTCGAGCAGTGCGGTGGCCTCCTTGACCGACTCGGGCCGGTGATAGGCGAACGCGGCGGCCTTCATGGCACCAGCCGCGACAGCGCGGCCAACAGCTCCTCGACGCGCTGGGCGGCCGGATGCGGCCTGGCCTTGCGCCGGCCGAGCACGAATCCGACGGCGACACCGGCAGCCAACCCCGCGGCGATCGGGGCGGCCCGCTTGGCCAGCGGTACCGCGACCACCTTCAGCAGATCGACGGTGTCGTCGGGCTGGGCGGCTGCCACCGCGAACTCGGTTGTGGGAGCCGCGGTTTCGGCCGACTTCACGCTCCCGCCGAGCAGATCGGCCTCGAGCCGCTTCGCGAACTGTGCGATCAGGTTTCCCGACACATCGGCCAGCACGCCGCGGCCGAACTGCGCGGCCTTCCCGGAGATGGTCAGGTCGGTGGTGATTGAGACGATGGTGCCGCCGGTGTCCTCGCGAAGCGAAGCGGTGACAAGCGCAGCGGCGTTGCCGTTGCCCCGCGTCTCCTTTCCGTTGGCCTTGATGACCACCCTCTGGGCGGCCTCGTCCTTCTCCTGAAAAAAGGCATCGCCCTTATAGGACACCGTGATCGGGCCGACCTTCACCTTGACCGCACCGGTGAACTCGTCGCCGTCGACGGTCAGCAGCTGTGCGCCGGGGATGCACGGCGCGACGCGCTCCACGTCGGTCAGCACCGTCCACGCGGTGGCGACGGGCACAGGTACCCGAAATTCGTTTACTAGCTGCACTATCGGTCCTTACTTCCGGCTTGCTCGATGAGGCCGACGATCGCGGCCGGGCTCGCGGGCAGTCGCGTGAGCGTCACGCCGAGCGGGGCCAGCGCATCGTTGATCGCGTTGATGACCGCGGGCGTCGCACCGATCGCGCCGCCCTCTCCGACGCCTTTGTACCCGCCGACGCCTGGGCCAGGTATCTCGACATGACCGAACTCGATGGGAGGCACCTCTGTCGCGGTGGGCAGCAGATAGTCGACGAACGTGGACGCCAGCGGGTTGCCGTCGTCGTCGTATGCCAGATCCTCCAGCAGCGCACCGCCGATACCCTGCACGGTGCCGCCCGCGACCTGGCCCTCGACCACATTGGGGTTGATCATCGGGCCGACGTCCTCGCTGACGATGTATCGCGTCAGCGTCACCTTGCCGGTCTTGATGTCCACTTCGCAGGTGCATGCATGCGTCGCGTTCGCCCAGTGGATCATCGTCTGCGACGTGAACCGCGCGGTGGCCTCCAGCGTC
>JAVHWG010000385.1:0-9632 GCA_032159965.1 Mycobacterium sp. | reverse complement strand
ACCCGGTTCGACCAAGGCAAGCGGCGCCGGTATCCGCAGGCCGCCGCTTGACGGCCACCCTCATCGACGTCATTCCGGTGCTCATAATGTTCGGCGTCGCATACGGGATCGCGGTCGCCAATCCCGCTCGACGGTGTTACATGTACTTGTCGCCGTCCTACGATTACTACGAACATTGCTACGTCGAGCGCTCACTTGCCGGCTCCAGTGCGATCGTCATCGCAGCTGTCACAGCACTGGCATATATGGCATGGAACTGGGTCTATCGGCAAAGCCGCAAGGGGGCGACCATCGGTGAGTCGGCGCTGAAAATCAAGATGCTCGACGAAACCGGCCGCCCGCCCGGCTTCACCACGAAACGAATTGTCGGACTCGCTATTCCGATTGTCGCGACGGCCATCGTGCTGCTACTGGGCACGATTCAACTGGCGGGCTGGACCATCAACTCGGATACGAACGTCCCCTCGACCGGATGGACGGGGACTGACTCGTCGTAGGCCGGGCGCCGAACGCACTGGCGGCGAACACCACAAGAATCAGCGCGGCCGCGACGGCCCACGTCGATTGACCCATGTGCTGTAACGGATTCCACAGCCGTTCTGGCTCCGAGTAGTCCGGCAGGAACGTCCACGGTGCGATGACGGTGACCGCGGCGACGACGACCCCGATGATCAGGTCGCGCATGCCGCCGGTTCCGACCCAGCGCACGAGGAAATATGTCGCAGCCGCCGACAGCCAGACCCAGTGATGCCCCCAGGACACCGGCGAGCAGAGCAAGCCGGCAATCGCGGCGGCCAGCATGGCGGCCGCTCTGTCGCCACGGCGGTAGCTGACGGCAATGGCGACCACCGCCAGGGCCAGCACGAGCACCGTGGCCGCCGCCCACAGCGGTACGCGCATCGAGTCCGGGCTCACGGACCGCAGGACCACACCCCACACTGACTGGTTGGAAGCCGACTCCAGATCACCGACCCTCGCCTGCAAATCCAACAACGACGAGAAGTACCGAAATGTATCGGCGGGCAGAAGGATCCATCCGATCAGCGTCACCGACAGCGCGGTCGCCGATGACACCACGGCCGCTCGCCATTGCCGGGTGATCACAAAATATGCGACGAAGACGACCGGGGTGAGCTTGACGGCGACGGCAAGGCCGACCAACAGTCCGCGCGGCCACCGCGCGTGCGGGAGTAGGACGTCCACTGCGACCGCCGCCGCGAGGACCAGGTTGATCTGGCCGAATCTGAAGGTGGCCTGCACAGGCTCGCTTAGGAGAAAGAAGATTGCCGCGGCGAACACCACGACCCGCACCTTGGTGCTTACCGGCGCGAATAACTCGCGCCGGCTGTGAAGTCGTTGCCAGGCATTGCGTGACGCCACGACCACCACGCTGAACAAGACCGCGCAGGCCACCGCGTTCAGCACCAATGCAATGGCCTTTGCCGTGGCGAGCGGCAGAAGCGCCAAGGGAACGAACAGCAGCGCCGCGAACGGGGGGTAGGTGAACGGCAGGTTCGGCGCGTCGTTGATCGGCGGGAAGTCGGGCACGTACAGGTCGTTGCCGGCCAGGACGGCACGTCCGCCGGCGCGGTAAACCAGAAGGTCGATGCAGCCGAGATCGTTGGAGAAAATAGCGAACAGCTGCATCGCGATAAAAAGCTGTATCAGCAACAACGTCACCCATAATCCGCTGGTCGCTGCCAATCGCCCGGCAATTGTCCAACGGGAGGCCGGCGTATCGGCCGGCTCCTGCATCTCGGTGATGCCGATGTCGCTGATCCTTCAGGTCCTTGTGGCCATCCTCCGGAACACCCGGTTGGTGATGACTCTACTGGAGCTCGGCCCTTCAGCTGATCTTATTCTGCGCCAACATCTTTCGTGCAGGAATCCAAACGGCTTCGATCACGCGACGGAAATCAACCCGAGAAGAGCTTGGACATGATGTGGGGACTGTTCCCGAATGTGGCACCACTACATGTGACATATGCGTAGGTCTCAGTGTTGACAACCAAAAGCTTGAATTTGTAGGAGGATTGGGCTCGAACGAGCTTCAGGTCCTTGGCTTGTGACGGCGCCAGGCCGAATTCCGACGAGACGGCCAACTCTTTGCCGGCCACGGTCACCCAGTGGGCGAAGCACGCACCCGCTGAAGCAGTGCCGTCATTGTGAACGGACATGGTTGCGTACGCGGGTTTTGTTGGTGTGTCGGAGTAGGTTCGCCAGTCCACGACCACGACGTCGGCCTTGGTACCGGCGGGAACCGGATGAATCTGGTCCCATGCCCACTTGCCGATGCCCGTCACCATGGCGACCGCAATCGCACCCAGAACCGCCGTGATCATGCTCAACACGATCGCCGTACGGTGCTGCTCCCACAGCGATGGCATCGGCACAGTATGCGTTGCTGACAGTTTCGCTATCAAGTGCTGGGAGGTGCCGCCGACCTGTTCCTAAAATGAGGGCCGACGTGCCAGCCTCAGTTACTGAGCGGGGTCAGTCGTTGTCCTGCGCCGACCCGCTGGGGGTTGCGCCACCCTCGCCGGACCAGTCGGCGGGACCCTCGGCTCCTTCGGCGGGGTCGCTTACGACGTCCTCCTTCGCGCCCTCGTCGCTTGTGTCCACTCCCACGCTTTTCGGGTTCTCGGTGCTCATCGAGCCCGGATACCCCGTAGTCCGAACCGGTAACCGCCGTAGAGCACAGCCGCCACAGCGAAGGCGACGAAGTACGCGGTGTCGGCGCCGTGCCACGCGGATGCAATCGGCCCTTCGATCAACGTGGTGCGCATGAAGGGGATCGCGACCGCGTACGCGACGATGAACACCACCATCGCCGCCACCGCGTCGGACCTGTCGGTCGACTCGTTCGCGGGGTTGATCGTCGGGCGTCCCTTGGCCCGGATCACCCAGTCGATCGCCGTCACCGCGACGAATCCGGGAATCCAGTAGCTGACCAGGAGCAGCACATCGGTGAAGCGCGATGACATGTTCCCGGCATGAAGCCACATGATGAGGATGAATGCGAGCACGGTCACGACCAGGGCCGAAATGGGCCGACGGACACGGACTCCCACGGTCTGCAGCGCAAGCGACCCGCTGTAGTCATTCATGGCCGCCGATCCGACAGCCGCCAGCGCGATGACGAGCAGTGCCAGCGCGCCGAGGACCCCGCCGCCCATCACCGCTCGCACTCCTTCCGAGGTTTGATCCGACAACACGGAAGCGGCTGCCAGCCCGATGCCCTGAACAAACACGTACGCCGCCACGAGCCCGGCGAGTGTGAAGCCGAAGACCTGGATTCGGGAAGAGTCCGCGGGAAGGTAGCGGCTGAAGTCCGCCGCGTAGCTGGCCCATGAGATCGCGAGGCTGAAAGCCAGTGTCACCTCGAAGACGAACGCACCGACGAGGTCGCCGCCGTGCACCGTTGCCGGCACGACAATGTCATGGCCGACAACGAGTTTGATGGCGAACACCACAAACGTCGCGAACAACACCACTGTGAGGACTGCCTGCAGCCGGTGGATCACTTCGTAGCCGAAGAATCCCACGACACCTTGCAACGCAAGGACAATCAGCACGCCGGTCCAGAACGGAGTGCCGAGTAGGGTCGCGAGCGCCTCGGCGCCGAAGATGCCGACGAGACCGTCCCAGCCGATCGACGACAGCCATTGCAAACCGGCGGGCAGCACGACGCCTCCGCCAAATGCCATGCGGGATATAGGTAACTGCGCACTGCCAGTTTGCGGTCCCCAGGTCGACAGGTACGCGACGACCAAGGAGCCCAGCACGGTGCCGACGATGATGGCGACCAGCCCGAGCCAGAAGCCAAGGCTGATTGCGAGAGTGCCGGCAAAGACGCCAGTCATGGTCACCTGCGGCGCGAACCAGACCGTGAACAACCGCGCAGGCTTGCCGTAGCGCTGATCCTCGCCGATGGGGGCGATGCCATGCGTCTCAACCGCCAAATCACCGGCACGGGTGGGCCGCCGGCCGCGGAATACGGGTGCGTCCAGCGCGCTTCCTGCCGCCTGGTCGTGTGCCATGCCGGCCCCCCTCCTAGAAGAACCTCACCATAGCCTCACGCGGGTTGCGCGGCTCTGCCGCGGCGCTCGACAAGAGGGTGCGGGCTGAAAGGGTTTACCCACAAGGACTTTGTGCATCTTCAGGCCAGCCTTTCTCAGGGCCGGGTGAGGAGCGTCCCGAACTTCGCCGCCAGCCAGGGTTTCCTGCCGGCGGGAAACATCTTCCCGCTGATGATGGGACGCCACTGTGGGATCCGGCCGTATCCGAGCTCGAGGAAAGCGACCGGATCTGCATTGATGACGCAGTCGGCCTTCTCACCGGCAGCGGTGATCTCGGCGCTGCCGTTGTCCACTGCCAGCCGGTAGCGCCCGCCACGCCGGATACGCAGCTCGAAGCTCACAGTCACGCCGGCGCTCCGCTTGGGATGCAGGTATTCCGGCGTCACCGCGAGCACCCCGGGAATCACCAGCAGGGCGTCGGCACGGCTGACGCACCACCGTGCTGCCGAAGCCAATGCGATGTCCTGGCCGTGCATTACCTGCTCGCCGAGCAGCAGGCTGGTCATCAGTGACGGGATGAGGACGAGGCCGTTGGCCGTGGGGATCTGGGCGTTCTCGTCGGTGCGGGCAACAGTGGCCAGATACTGTTCTGCCCGTTCTTCGAGCATGTCCGCCAGCAGCGCCATGTCGCGCTCCGGGACTGTCTGAAGATGTCGGGCATTGACTTCAGCGCCGCGCCTGGACGGGGAGCCGGTGCCAACAGCCGGCCCGCCGCCCTCTCCGAGTGCGTGGGTAAATTCGCGCAGATCTCCCACAACGTGAGCGGCTGTCTCGGCCACCGTCCAGTCCAGGCCCGGGACGGGAGCGTGGGGATCCCCGGATGAGCGCCACAGGTGTGCGCTTCGGGTCACACCTGCGCGCAATGCCGCAAGCGCGGCACGGTGGGCACGTCGAGCGTCGTCAGCTGGGGCTGCATAACGGATTTCTGTTGTTGTCATCGGGATCCTTCCTGAGCAGAGAGACTGACCTTGGATAGGCAAACTATTTCACATAGTGTTGTTATGTCAATAGTCTGAACGTGCCCACCATGACCCGACGGCCGAGAGCTGACGACGATGCCCGACCCGCGCGCCGGCACGCAGCGGCTATCGCTGCGCGCAGAGCAGGTCGCCCAAACGCGCGCGGCTTTGATTCGGGCAGGCCAAAAGCTATTTGGCGACAAAGGCTTTGGATCGACCTCTGTCGAAGATCTTGCCGCCGAAGCGCGAGTCACCACCGGCGCCCTCTACCACCACTTCCCCACCAAGACGGCGCTCTTCGAAGCGGTCTTCGAAGCGACCCACAGTGAGTTGATGACCGCTTCGACCGAGGCGGCACAGGATGCGCGCGATCACGTGGACGCCTTAGCACGCGGTTTCGACGCTTTCCTTGACGCATCCCTGCGGCCCGACGTCCAGCAGATCCTCGTGCTCGACGGGCCTGCGGTGCTGGGATCGGCCCGGTACACGGAGCTCGACGAGCGCTACGCGTTCACTGTGATCGTCGCCGCCCTCGGTGAGGCGGTCGACGCGGGAGCCATCCGCGTCGACGATCCGGAGACGATCACCCGGCTTTTGCTCGGCGCTCTGACGCGCGGCGCGATGCTGATCGCATCGTCCCCCGACCCCGTCGATACTCGCGACGCCGTCTCGAGGTCGATCCGCGCGCTGCTGAACGGACTCGTACCCGCCTGAGCACGGCTAGTGCGCGCCTAGGAGCCTGGGATGAGCCCGGCCGGCGAGTAGAGGTAGCTCGAGCGAGCTGATCACCCCCGCCGGCGCGGCGTGCACATAGGGCACCGCGTTCACGCAATGCAAAGCCGTGGCAACGATTCCCGGACTGGTCAGCAATTCGCCCTCGACGAGTTCCGGCGTCCACCCCTTGATGATCACGACGGTGTCGGGGTTTCCCTTCACCTCGATCTCGTAGCGCTCACCCTGATCACCGAAAGTCCATGCGGGATCCAGATTTTCCTCACCCATCAGCCAAGTGACACCGGTCCGCATCACCATCTCGCCGTCGACTATCGCCTCCCAGTGGAACCGCTGACCGGCCACCTGGCCCGCCGTGATCGTGCCGATCGGCGACTCGATGGGCGCTGTGGCCACCGCAACGTCGTGCACGGTGCGGATCTCCGCCCGGCCCGCAAGACCCAGCGCCTCCATCACCATGTGGATGGACTGCTTGAAACCGCTGCTCAGCGCTTTGACCATCACACCACTCTCGGCCTCTTCCCGCGTGCCACCGAATCCCATGAGATGGCGGACCACATCGGGGGCGCCGTAGGTTCTGATGTCCGAAAACTCCTCGGCGCGAATGAAAGTGACGGCAGACGACATCGCCGAGAACATCAGCGGGAAGATCTCGGTGACACCGCCGGGGTGCAGGCCCGTGCCGTGGAAGCTCGCGTCGCCCTCGGCGCACGCCGCGTTCAGCGGCGCGGACTGACGCTCCGACGGGTAGATAGGCCCCACCGGACTGACGACGTCCTTGCCCGATGCCAGCAGCGCGGCGACCTCGTCGGCGTTCCACATCAGCGGTGCGTAGACCACGGCGTCCGCGTCGAGGGCGAGGATCTGGTCCACACTCGACGTCGCCGTCACACCAAGCGGTTCACCGCCGATGATTTCGCCAACGTCCTTGCCATCCTTGTCCTTTGAATGCACCCAACAGCCGACGAGCTCGAGCTCCGGATGGTTCAGGATGCCATCGATCGCGGCTTTGCCCACCCCGCCGGTGGCCCACTGAATGACACGTAACGCCATGCTCGCTCCTTTGCGCATCTCACGACGTCGTCGACGGAGTCGACGAATCCGGTCGAGCCGAATCTAGCCCCCACCCGGCTCGCTACTGTTGACAGATGGCAGATCCCGTCCTGTTCGAGGTGCGCGATCGCGTCGCGCTGGTCACCGTCAACGACCCCGACCGTCGCAACGCGGTCACCGGCGACATCTCCGCGGGGCTGCGCGATGCGGTGGCCCGTGCTGACGCCGCCGCCGATGTTCACGCGGTGGTTGTGACCGGTGCGGGCAGCGCGTTCTGTGCAGGCGCGGACCTTTCCGCGCTCGGAGTCGCCGAAGAAGACAGCCTCAAACAGCTCTACGACGGCTTCCTCGCCGTTGCCGACTGCACGCTGCCGACCGTCGCGGCGGTCAACGGACCCGCGGTGGGCGCCGGACTGAACCTCGCGCTGGCGTGCGACGTCCGCATCGCCGGACCGCGAGCGCTGTTCGACGCCAGGTTCCAGAAGCTCGGCATCCACCCCGGGGGCGGCATGACGTGGATGCTGCAGCGTGCCGCGGGACCGGAGGTGGCCCGCGCGGCGTTGCTGTTCGGCGTGCGGTTCGACGCCGAGGCCGCCGTGCGTAACGGCGTCGCCTTCGCCGTCGCCGACGACCCCGTCGCGGCTGCGTTGGAGCTGGCCGCCGGGCCCGCGTCGGCTCCCCGCGACGTCGTCGTGGCCACCAAGGCGACCATGCGTCGCACCATCAGCCCAGGCGCCGTCGACAGCGAGCAGCACGGCTACGCGGTCGGCGCGGAAGTAGGTCCGCAGGCGCAGTCGATCCGGTCACCGGAGTTCGCCGAGAGACTCGCCGCGGCACGCCGCCAGTGATTTGGTAAAGGTCGCTAGAGGTCCAGCAACGCCATCTCGGGCGACTCGATAAGCTCCCGCAGTTCTCCCAGAAACGCGGCGACCTGAGCCCCGTCGGCGATGCGGTGGTCGAACGCGCACGTCAGCGTCATCGTATGCCGCGGCACGATCTGGAAACCTTCCTCGGTCTCGACCACCACTGCGCGCGGTTTCAGCGATCCGACACCGAGGATCGCGGCCTCCGGATAGTTGATCACCGGAACCCCGTCGTCGAGGCCAAGCGCACCGTAGTTCGACACCGTGAACGTCGACCCTTGCAGTTCAACCGGTTTCAGGGTGCCGTCCCGCGCCCCGCTGATCAGTTGGGCGACGCTGTCTGCCAATTGCGGTGTGGTCTTGGTGTGTGCGTCGGCGATCACCGGGACCAGCAGACCGCGGTTGGTGGCGACCGCGAAGCCGAGGTTCACCATCGTGTGGGTGTGCACCTGTGGGCCGTCGGCGGAATCCACCCAGGTCGAGTTGAATATCCTGTTGTGGTTCAGCGCGATGACCAGCAGGCGCAACGTCAGCACGAACGGCGTGATGTGCCTGCCACGCTCGCCCACCGCGGATTTGAACCGGTCGCGAAGTATCAGCAGGTTAGTGCAATCGACCGAAACGCTGGCATGGGAGTCCGGAATCTTGCTCCGCGACAGTGCCATTCGCTCGGCCATCCACATTTTGACGCCACGCACCGGCATCACGTCGTAGTTGCGTCCAGGCCGGCTCTGCGGCGGCGGGTCAGAGGCCGTCTCCCCTGCCGCGACGAGCACGTCGTCACGGGTGATCAGCCCGTCCTCCCCCGACCCGGGGTACAACTGCGAGAGGTCGACCATCAAGTCGGCGGCCAGTTTCCGAACAGGCGGGGCGGCTCGGGGCCGCAGTCGTTCCGAGAGCGGCTGATCCACCTGGGCGCCCTTGGGGGGCGTCGCGCGTCTGCTGCGGTCGAGCTCGTCGTCGGTCCCGTATCCGACCAAAACCGCCGTATGCGATGCGCTGCCGGCGTTCTCGCCCTCGCCGTTCTCGCTGTCGAAACCCTCCGCCGTCAGATCCACCGGTGCCGATCCGAACGAGGTGTCTATCCGGACCAGGACCGAACCGACGTCCAGTGTCTGCCCCTCATCTCCCCCGAGCTCGACGACGCGTCCTGAGTAGGGGCTGGGGATCTCGACTTGCGCCTTGGCCGTTTCGACCGAACACAGCGGCTGGTTGAGACCGATATCGTCGCCCACGCCGACATGCCAGGTGGCGATCATCGCGTCTTCGAGACCCTCGCCGAGATCTGGTACCAGGAACGGCTTGATTGCCTCAGCGGTCACGTCTGACCCAGGGAACGCTCGACGCAGTCGAGTAGCCGGTCGACGCCGGGCAGCCACAGCTTCTCCAGCCGCGCAGGCGGATACGGGGTGTCGAAGCCGGTGGCACGCAGCACCGGCGACTCCAGCTCGTAGAACAGCTCCTCGGAGATACGCGCCGCCAACTCTGCGCCATACCCCAATGTCCGGGCGCCTTCGTGCATCACGACGGCACGGCCGGTCTTGCGGACGGAGGCAGCAACAGTGTCGAAGTCGAGCGGCGACAGCGACCGCAGATCGATGACCTCGATGCTCCACCCGCGTTGTTCGGCCGCCAGCTCGGCGGCCCGCAGCGCCGTGTCCACCTGCCCCCCGTACGTCACGACGGTCACGTCGCCACCGCTGCGCCGCACCGCGGCTTGACCGAAAGGCAAACCCGGGGTCGCGGTGTCGACCCCTTCGCGACTCCAGTAACGCCGCTTGGGTTCCAGGTAGATCACCGGGTCCGGGCACGCGATCGCGTACCGCAACAGCCAGTAGGCATCCGACGGAGTCGACGGGACGACGACCTTCAGGCCGGCGGTGTGCGCCCAGTAGGTCTCTGTGGACTCCGAATGATGTTCTGCCGCACCGATTCCGCCGAAGGAA
>JAVHWG010000376.1:0-4700 GCA_032159965.1 Mycobacterium sp. | reverse complement strand
CCTCGGTGATGCGCGCCACCCGCGCCGCGATGCGGTACTTCCGTGACGCCGGCCACGGCGGCGCGATCGTCAACAACGCCAGCGTGCTCGGCTGGCGCGCGCAGCATTCGCAGTCGCACTACGCGGCTGCCAAGGCAGGGGTGATGGCGCTGACGCGTTGCAGCGCAATCGAAGCCGTCGAACACGGGGTGCGGATCAATGCGGTGTCGCCGAGCATCGCACGGCACAAGTTCCTCGAGAAGACCAGCTCACCCGATCTACTGGACAGGCTGTCCGCGGGAGAAGCGTTCGGCCGGGCCGCGGAGCCGTGGGAGGTTGCCGCCACGATCGCGTTCCTGGCCAGTGACTACTCGAGTTACCTTACTGGCGAAGTTATTTCGGTATCGAGTCAGCATCCATGACCAGCCAATCGATCAGTCGCCGTGACGAGCTGTTGGAGCTCGCCGCGGCGATGTTCGCCGAGCGGGGTCTGCGGGCGACGACTGTGCGCGACATCGCCGACGCCGCCGGCATCCTGTCCGGCAGCCTGTACCACCATTTCTCGTCCAAGGAGGAGATGGTGGACGAGGTGCTGCGCGGCTTCCTGGATTGGCTGTTCGCGCGTTATCAGCACATCATCGACACCCAGCCGAACCCGCTGGAGCGCTTCAAGGGTTTGTTCATGGCGTCGTTCGATGCGATCGAGGACCGGCATGCGCAAGTGGTGATCTATCAGGACGAGGCCAAACGGCTGCTGTCCCAGCCGCGGTTCTCCTATCTCGACGACCTGAACCGCAAGCAGCGCCAGATATGGGTTGATGTGCTGCAGCAGGGGATCAAAGAGGGTTACTTCCGGTCGGACATCAACGTCGACCTGGTCTACCGGTTCATCCGGGACACCACCTGGGTCTCGGTACGCTGGTATCAGCCCGGTGGACCTCTGACGGCCGAACAGGTTGGCCGTCAGTATCTTTCGATAGTTCTCGGCGGGATCAACGCCGAGCAAGTGGTTTAAGGAGTCTGATATGGCCGAGGCTTACGTCATCGAAGCTGTGCGTACGGCGGTAGGTAAGCGCAACGGATCGCTGGCAGGCGTGCACCCAGTGGACCTCGGTGCGGCGGCGTGGCGCGGGCTGTTCGGCCGGGTAGACGTCGACCCCGGTGCGGTCGAGGACGTCATCGCCGGTTGTGTCGACGCCATCGGTCCGCAAGCCGGCAACATCGCGCGGCTCTCGTGGCTGGCCGCGGGATACCCCGAAGAGGTGCCCGGGGTTACCGTCGACCGGCAGTGCGGCTCCAGTCAGCAGGCCATTTCCTTTGGTGCGCAGGCCATTATGTCCGGTACCGCGGATCTGATCGTCGCGGGCGGCGTGCAGAACATGAGCCAGATCCCAATCAGCTCGGCGATGACCGTCGCCGAGCAGTTCGGTTTCACCTCCCCGACCAACGAGTCGAAGAGCTGGCTGCACCGCTACGGCGACCAGGAGATCTCCCAGTTTCGTGGTGCCGAGCTGATCGCGGAGAAGTGGGACATCTCTCGCGAGGAGATGGAGCAGTACGCGTTGACCAGCCACCAGCGTGCGCAGAACGCCGTCCGCGCCGGGCATTTCGAGAACGAGATCATCGACGTGGACGGCTTTCGCACCGACGAGGGCCCGCGCGACACCTCACTGGAGAAGATGGCGGGCTTGGCGACCCTGGTCGAAGGCGGCCGGTTGACAGCGGCGATGGCCAGCCAGATCTCCGACGGCGCGAGTGCGGTCCTGCTTGCCTCCGAGCGGGCCGTCGCCGACCACAAGCTCCAGCCGAGGGCGCGCATTCACCACATCAGTGCACGCGGCGCGGACCCGGTGTTCATGCTGACCGGGCCGATTCCGGCTACCCGCTACGCACTGGACAAGACGGGCTTGTCGATCGACGACATCGACGTCGTCGAAATCAACGAGGCGTTCGCGCCCGTGGTGCAGGCGTGGCTGAAGGAGACCAAGGCCGATCCGGAGAAGGTGAACCCCAACGGCGGCGCGATCGCACTCGGCCACCCGCTCGGCGCCACCGGCGCGAAGTTGTTCACCACGATGCTCAACGAGCTCGAGCGCATCGGCGGCCGCTACGGCCTGCAGACGATGTGCGAGGGCGGCGGAACCGCCAACGTCACGATCATCGAACGCCTCTGAGTTTTACCCCGTTGAGGCCCGCAAAGAGTAGGGCGTGTGACTGGCTACATCGTCAGGACGCCGCGGTAACGGGCTCGCCCGTGCTCCATCGCCGCGTAGGCCGACGCCGCGTCGGCCAGCGGGTATTCCTCGACCCGCGCGCGCACGCCGGAGAGCACGGCGAACGCCATCGTCTCTTCGACCTCCCGGGCCGTGCCGGACGGATGCCCGCTCACGCGTAGCGCCGGCGTGATGAGCTGAATCGGGCTGATCGGCAACGGGTCCACCGAGACGCCGACGACGACCAGCTCGCCCAGCGGCTGCAACCCACCGACCGTCTGGCCGATGGCTTGCGGGTTGTTCGCCGTCGCCAGCACGGCGGCAACTCCTCCCAGGCCCTTCAGCGCTTCGCTGACGTCCCCCGCAGTGGAGTCGATGTAGTGGTGCGCGCCGAGTTCGCGAGCGTCGTCGGCCTTGTTCTCGCCGCGCGCAATCGCGATCGTCTCGAAACCCATCGCCCGCGCCCACTGCACACCGAGATGTCCCAGCCCGCCGATACCCAGCACAGCGACCCGGTCACCGGGAAGTGCATTGGTATGTCGCAGCGCGTTATAGGTGGTGACGCCGGCGCATCCCAGCGGCGCGGCCTCGATGAACGACAGCTCGTCGGGAATCCGAGCGAGCGCGGTGGCGGGAATGATCGCCGACTGTGCGTAGCCGCCCGGGTAGTGGATGCTGGGAATCTGGCCGTTCTCGCAATGGATCAACAAACCCTTGCGGCACTGCACGCAATGGTTGCAGCAACCGCCGAACCAACCCACCCCGACGCGGTCACCCACAGCGAAACCCTCGACGCCTTCGCCCAGTTCGGCGATTGTCCCCGCCAGCTCGTGGCCCAACGTCACCGGCCACGCGACGGGGAACGCACCGCCTGCGATCTCGCGGTCGGTACCGCAGACACCACAGGCGGCGACATCGATGCGGACGTGATCGCGGTCCGGCGAGGCTGTGTCGACGTCGACCAACTGCAATGGGCCGCCGGCGGACTCGACATGGACTGCTTGGTGACTCGGCATCGACCGTCCTCCTGAGCGCTGGCCCCCTCATCAGACCTTAGCGCCGACGGCTATTCGATCAAGGCCGATGCGGCCTGCAGATGCTTCACAGCGTCGCTGACGATTGAATCGATCAGGTCGGCGCATGAGGGCAAGTCATCGACGATGCCCGCCACCTGACCAGAGGCCAGCACGCCGGCCTCGGTGTTCCCGTCGACCAGACCTGCCCGCAGAAGCATCGGTGTGTTGGCGGCCATCAGCACCTGCGCCCATGTCAACGCTTTGCCGTGCCGCATCGCCAGTCCGTCGCGCACCATTGTTCGCCAGGTAAGGCCGGACATCTTCTTGAACTTCGCGGCGTTGCTCACCGCTGCTGCGAAACCCTTGACAGGGGAACCACTTTCGAGCCGGTCGACCAGCGGGGTCCGAAGGACGCGGTGCGGCATGCCGTCCACCCGCGTGGACACGACGGTGCCGCCGAGCGCCGAGTCGAGATAACGCTGCTTGACCGAGTCGGGCACCGTCGAGTCCGACGTCAGGAGGAACCGGGTGCCCATCGCGACCCCGGCCGCCCCATACGACAGTGCCGCGGCCAGTCCGCGTCCGTCGAAGAAGCCGCCCGCAGCAACCACCGGAATGTCGACCGCATCCAGTACGGAGGGCAACAGCAGGGTGGTCGCCACCGGGCCGGTATGCCCACCGCCCTCCCCGCCTTGCACGATCACCGCGTCAGCGCCCCACGAGGCCACCTTGCGGGCGTGCTTGGCCGCACCGACCGACGGGATCACCACGACCCCGGCGTCCTTGAGCTTGGCGATCATTTCCTGGCGGGGTGCCAACGCGAACGAGGCGACCTTGACACCTTCGCGGATCATCATGTCGACGCGGTCGTTCGCATCGGACCCGTCGGCGCGGATGTTGACGCCGAAGGGCCGGTCGGTGGCGGCCTTGACCTTTCCGATCGCGGTGGCCAATTCGTCGAGCGTCATCGTGGCCGATGCCAGAATCCCCAACCCGCCGCCGTTCGCGGTGGCGGACACCAACCGCGCGCCCGCTACCCACCCCATGCCGGTCTGCACAACAGGATGCTCGATGCCGACGAGTTCGGTGAGTGGGGTGCGTATCCTCATACCCTTACTTCCTTGTCCCGCAACGCCTTGGGATCGATCACCTCGCGCAGGAGCTTCAGTTCGTCGTCTGTGGCAAGTCGGGTCGGCTCTGCGTCGTCGAGGTCGTGCACCTCGAACGAGGTGTTCTCGCGGACCCCCTCGGCCGTGACGCCGGGATGCAGCGACACCGCCCGCATCGTGTGATCGGGACCGTTGAAGTCGAACACGCCGAGGTTGGACACAACGCGGTACACGTTCACGAACCGGTACGCCGGGTTGTCGGGATCTACTTTGTCCCAACCGATCCCGGAGACCACGTCGACCTTCTCACCGAAAACCCGTTTCGAGTGATTTCCGACCCAGTAGCTTGTCGCATGGTTGACGGTGTTGCCCGGCGCGCCGCG
>JAVHWG010000368.1:0-9794 GCA_032159965.1 Mycobacterium sp. | reverse complement strand
CTCCTACCAGGGCGAGTTCGTCAACTTCGGCCCAAGCTGGGCGTGGCCCAAGCCGGTCCAAGCGCACGTGCCCGTCCTGGTCGGCGCGGCAGGAAACGAGAAGAACTTCAAGTGGATTGCGCGAAGTGCCGACGGCTGGATCACCACCCCGCGCGACCTCGACATCGACGAGCCGGTCCGCCTGCTCAAGGACATCTGGTCAGACGCTGGACGCGATGGTGCTCCGCAGATAGTCGCGTTGGACTTCAAGCCGGACGCCGAAAAGCTGGCGCGCTGGGCGGAGCTGGGCGTGACGGAGGTGCTCTTCGGGCTGCCTGATCGCAGCGAGGACGAGATCGCCGCGTACGTCGGAAGACTGGCGTACAAGCTCGCAGCGGTCGTCTAGACCGCCGCGACCGCTACCATCTGGTCACGTAGATCCGGTGGTGACTGAGGAGCGGGTTGTCGATGACGGTGTTCATTAGTCACTCCAGCCGCGACGGCGGCGCCGTCGGCACCCTGGTCGACCATATCGAGGCCGCAAGCGAAGCCGTCTGGCTCGACAAGAAGCTCAGCGGCGGCCAGGCGTGGTGGGACGAGATCCTCAGTCAGATCCGGTCGTGCACGGTGTTCGTCGTCGCGTTGTCGAATAACTCGCGCGCATCCAAGCCATGCCAGGCCGAGCTGGAATACGCCAAGGCGCTCGGATTGCCCATCCTGCCGGTACAGATCGGCGACACGGATTGGTACCTCATCGACCCGGTGTTCACCAATGTCATCGATTACCGCACGCCGAACGCGGAACGCAGCATCAAGTTGATCACCTCGCTGCGGTCGGCCGCCGCCACCCGTTCGGACCTACCCGATCCGCTGCCTGCACCGCCGCCGGTCCCCTACGAATACCTGCAACGCATCGGTGTCACCATCGAATCACCGGAGACCCTCTCTCCCACCGAGCAGTCCCGGATCGTCATGGAGCTTCGCTCGTCGATGGTCAGCGAGTCGGACCCGTCCGTCGTCAAAGACATCCGGCACGTGCTGCGGGCGTTGCGCCGCCGTCCCGACGCCACCTTCACCACAGTCAGCGATATCGACGAGCTGTTAGCCGAAGACGAAACGCCGACGTCGGTTGTCCCTCCACCGCCCGCGCATCGCGAGCCCACAACACCTCAGCCCCTGGTGTCGGTGCCCTCCACACATCCCCCAGTGCCACCGACCCCGGCTACCCATCCGCAGATGCCGTCGTGGGGTGCTGCGCCGCGGCCGGCTTCGAGCCGGGGCAAGTGGATCGCGTTGGGTGTCGGCGCCGTCGCGCTGGCGGGCATCGTGGCGGTGGTCATCTGGCTGGCGGTCCGGCCGGACCCGTCGAAGGGCAACGCATCAGCGGGCACGAGCACGACGACGAGCACGACGTCGACTACCGAGTCAACTGAGACCAGCTCGACGACCACACCCTCGACGGACTCCGATGACGAGGCGAGGCTGCGTGCCATGCTGCCGAAGGGCTACACCGACAGCGCTTGCAGGCACGGAGAACCCCCTGCGGGCGGCATCGCCAGGCTGGACTGCAAGGCCAATACGCTGGCCGGCGGTCCATCAGCAGCCAGCTACGTGGTCTTCTCGGACCAATCGTCGCTCGACGACACGTTCGATAATTTGATCCGTGCCGGAGGCCTCAAGCTGGTGAACTGCCCCGGGCTGGACGAGAATCCGACCGCGTGGCACCTGCGCACTACGCCGTCGGTCGATGAGGGCCGGGTGACGTGCGGCCAGTACGAAAAAAACCCGGACTTGTACACCTTGATGTGGACGCACAACTCGAAGCTCTTCTTCGGCGGAGCCGACGGCGCCGACCTGGATGGGCTCTACAAATGGTGGCAGGAACACACCTGATCTAGGCGAGCGACGCCCGGTTGATCGAATCACTCGGTTTCACAAGTATTTTCGCACCCAGCGGGTCACCGTCGGACATCAACCCGACCAGGTCGTCGTCCTCGGTGACGGCCATGAACCTGCTGTCGTCGGCGTCCAAGCGGCCGACGATGATTCCGGTCCGCACCGGCCAGTCGTAGCGCACCGAGTAAGTCTCGATGGTGGCCGGGCCGTCGGGGTGACGAGCGACTGCCACAGTGGGCAGCGCGGCAACCTTCTTCTGCAGCTGCGCGCTGTCGTCGACGACCCAGTCCACGGGTGTGGTCGAGTAGACCCCTACCGAGTACTTGCTCATGATGCCGCCGTTGGCACCGACAAGACCGAATGCGCCCGGCCTGCCGCGCATTTCGCAAACGGTCTCGGCAATGGCGTGCAGCGAGTAGCTGTTGCCCGGCCCCCCGAAGTACGGTAGGCCGCCCGTCAACGTCAAACCTCGCGGGTCGTCGGCGGGGATGCCGAGTCCGTCGATGATTGCGAACACGGGGAAGGGGAAACAGCTGTAGAGGTCGAGAGTGGCGACGTCGCCGGTGTCGATTCCGGCCACGCGCAGGGCTTCCGGTGCCGTCATCTCCGACGCAGGACTGAGGCCGAGGTCGGCGCGTTCCAGCAGCGACTGCTCCGTCATGTCGGCATGGCCGTGTAGGAACACCCACTTCTCCTCGGGCACACCGAGTCTGCGCGCGGCTTCGACTGACATCACCAGCGCCGCTGCCCCCTGATTCACCTGATCGCGAGCCACCAGTAACCGCGGGTACGGATCGCAGATCATGCGGTTGTCTGCGGTGACGGTCGCGATCTCGGCTACCGAACGCTCCACTGGAGACGCCGAAAACGGGTTCTTGGCAGCAATTTTCGAAAATGGCGCGAACAGTTCGGCCATTGCCTGCCGGTACTCGGCCACGCTGAGGCCCAGCCGTGCCCGGCGCGCATTCTCGAGGAGCCCGTACTGCACGGGGGCGCCGGTCAACCCGTGGTTGACGGTGTACTCGTCGACCAACGCGTCGATGCCGAAACCACGATCTTCGAGTTGACCGTCAACGTGCTCGGTGAAGTCGGGCTTGTCGTCGCGACCGGCGAAGTACCTTGCGGTGGAGCCGGGTTCGGATCCCAGGACCAGAACCACGTCCGCATCACCGGCAGCGATCGCGCCGGCGAACTCCGTCAGCAGCTTCTGCGGCCCGTTTCCGCCGACCGGTTCCAGGAGCACGCGTACGGGGTCCGCGCCGACTCGCCGTGCCACCGACCGCGGATAGTTGCTCGACACGCCCAGCGGTGGGGTGAACGGTCCACAGATCTCGAACTGTCGCAGGCCTGCGAAGACGTCGATCTCCCGGGCCACGGCGCGGACGTCGGCCCCGGTGTCGGCGAGTGCGGCCTCGACCGCGGCCGTCGCCAGCTCAACGGCCGACATGCCGCGGTAGCCGGGGTCGTCGATGCGCTCGGTGAACTGCCCGACGCCGACGACGACGGGCGTGCGCGGATCGACACTCATGCGGTTCCTCTCGTCGAGCAGTCGCGGAATCGCGTTACCGGTACCGGGTTCGTGCGAGTCTGCGTCTGCTCGCGGGCGCGACCTAAAGGCTCTTCAGGATCTCTCTGGCAATGTTCGCAGTCTCCGACGGCGTCTTGCCGACCCTGACCCCGGCGGCCTCGAGGGCTTCCTTCTTGGCCGCGGCGGTCCCCGACGAGCCCGAGACGATTGCACCCGCGTGGCCCATCGTCTTTCCTTCCGGCGCAGTGAAACCCGCGACGTAGCCCACGACGGGCTTGGAGACGTTGGCCTTGATGTAGTCGGCCGCGCGCTCTTCGGCGTCGCCGCCGATCTCGCCGATCATCACGATGAGCTTGGTGTCGGGGTCCTTCTCGAACGCCTCGATGGCGTCGATGTGAGTAGTACCGATTACCGGGTCGCCCCCGATGCCGATCGATGTCGAGAAACCAAAGTCGTTGAGTTCGAACATCATCTGGTATGTCAGCGTCCCCGATTTGGAAACCAGCCCGATCGGTCCCGAGCCCGTGATATCGGCGGGAGTGATTCCGGCCAGCGCCTCGCCCGGCGTGATGATGCCCGGACAGTTCGGGCCGATGATGCGCGTCTTGCCCTTCTGGACGTTATATGCCCACGCATATGCGGTGTCCTGCACCGGGATTCCCTCGGTGATCACGACCAGTAGCGGGATCTCGGCGTCGATTGCCTCGATGATGGCGTCCTTGGCGAACTTCGGTGGCACGAACACCACCGATACGTTCGCGCCCGTCTCCTTCATCGCCTCGACGACGGTCCCGAACACAGGCAGCTCAACGTCGTTGTCGCTACTGTCTTTATGACGCACGGTGGTGCCCGCCTTGCGCGCGTTCACGCCACCGACGACCTGCGTTCCCGCCTTCAGCATCCGGGCGGTGTGCTTGGTGGCCTCCGCCCCCGTGATGCCCTGGACGATGACCTTCGAGTCTTTGTTCAGAAAGATCGACATATCAGTCCTCTCAGGCCTTCGCCGCCAGCTCGGCAGCCTTGTCGGCGGCTTCGTCCATCGTGCCTACCTCTGTCACGAGAGGGTGATTGGCCTCGGCCAAAATCCGGCGGCCCTCCTCGACGTTGTTGCCGTCGAGTCGCACGACAAGCTGCTTGGTGGCTGAGTCGCCCAGGATCTTCAGGGCGGTCACGATTCCGTTGGCGACCTCGTCGCATGCGGTGATGCCACCGAACACGTTGACGAACACGCTCTTGACCTGATCGTCACCCAGCACCACGTCGAGTCCCGCGGCCATGATCTCGGCTGACGCGCCGCCACCGATGTCGAGGAAGTTGGCCGGCTTGACCCCGCCGTGCTTCTCGCCGGCGTAGGCGACCACGTCCAGCGTCGACATGACCAGGCCGGCGCCGTTGCCGATGATGCCGACCTCACCGTCGAGTTTGACGTAGTTGAGGTGGTTCTCCTTGGCCTTGAGCTCCAGCGGGTCGGTGGCGTCGCGGTCCTCGAACTCGGCGTGTTCGGGGTGGCGGAAGTCGGCGTTCGCGTCGAGCGTGACCTTGCCGTCCAACGCCAGGATCTTGTCGTCAGGCGTGCGCACCAGCGGGTTCACCTCGACGAGCGTGGCGTCCTCGGAGACGAAGACCTCCCACAACTTGGCGATGGTGACCGCGGCCGCGTCGAGCACCTCGGCGGGCAGATGACCCTGCTCGGCGATGGAGCGCGCGAACGCGAGATCGACCCCGTCGACCGCGTTGACCGGGATCTTGGCGAGCCGCTCCGGCTTGGTGGCGGCGACCTCCTCGATCTCCATGCCGCCCTCAACCGAACACATCGCCAGGTAGGTGCGGTTCGCACGGTCGAGCAGGAACGAGACGTAGTACTCCTCGGCGATGTCGCTGGCTTCGGCCACGAGCAGCTTCTTGACGATGTGCCCCTTGATGTCGAGGCCCAGGATGTTCGTCGCGTGGGTGTAGGCGTCGTCTGGTGTCGCGGCGTACTTGACGCCACCCGCCTTCCCGCGGCCACCGGCCTTGACCTGAGCTTTCACCATGACAGGCTTGCCGATTTCCTCAGCGATCGCGCGGGCGTCCTCAGCGGTGGTGGTCACGCGTCCGGGCGTCGTGGGCACCTGGTGTTTGGCGAACAGTTCCTTCGCCTGGTACTCGAAAAGATCCATGGACTCACTGTCTGTCGGCCTCGACGGGATTGGGCTCCGGGGTTTGCGGGCTCGCTCGTGGGGAACTGTATCTAGACGTGCCGCAGCGCTGGCCACCGCCTACCGCCCATGTGGCATTTCTCACCGTGGCCGCAGAGTGATTCAGGTCACAAATGCCGCGGGAATTTTCTGCTGGGTTGCTGAAACTTTGGCCGTTCGTTAACGTCTGCCCCCGAGCCAAATAACGTTTCGATTACGGCGTGTGAGGATCTTAGGGTTGGCACAGCACAGTTCGTCCCGGTCTCCGCGAGGAGATGCGACGGATGGTCGGCACCGCTGGATCGACCCCGAAGTCACCGACATCATCCCGTTCAACGAGTTCGGCAGCCTCGATGACCTGGACTTTTACGGGAATTCCGTCTTCGACACCGATGCCCAGGTCCTGCAGGCGCCCGAGCTCGACGACCTCAGCGACACAGACAACCTGACCCCGCTGCGACTGGTCAGGCCGAATGAGTTCTATCCCCGCGTGACGTCGCGCGTGCGCACACGCCGAGACGAGGTCGCCGGCGCCCGGGTATCGGGTGGGCATCACCGCAAAGAGGCAACCACTGCCAACGCCGTCAAGGGCCGGCTGATGATCGCGGCGATGGCCACCGGCGCGGTAGCCGCCGCTGCGCACGCCGCCGCTCAAAACGCCGACGCTCACTCCAACGGGACGGTCCTGGCTGCCGATCAGACGTCACTGCAGGGCGCGACCATCCAAACGACCGGCAGCGGCGTGCAATTGGTGTCGGTGGCACCGGCCACCAGCGCCGCTGTGCACACTGAGGAGTTCGCCAAGGGTGCCGCCTTCGCCCAGGAGCGCGCGGACCGCGAGGCGCGGCTTCAGAGGCCGCTCTACGTCATGCCTACCAAGGGTGTCTGGACATCGGGCTTCGGTTACCGCTGGGGCGTGCTGCACGGCGGTATCGATCTGGCGAATTCGATCGGCACGCCGATCTACGCCGCCACGGACGGTGTCGTCATCGACGCGGGTCCCACCGCCGGTTACGGCGCCTGGGTCAAACTGCGCCACGCCGACGGCACCGTGACGCTGTACGGCCACGTCAACACCTGGCTCGTCAGCATCGGCCAGCGCGTGATGGCCGGCGACCAGATCGCCACCATCGGCAACCGCGGCAACTCGACCGGGCCGCATCTGCACTTCGAGGTGCTGCTCAACGGCACGAATCGCGTCGATCCCGTGCCGTGGCTGGCCAAGCGTGGATTGAGCCCCGGCAGCTACGTGGGCTGAACAGGTGATCCCGTCCGGGGAACCGCACGGCGAACCCTCGCGCGAGGACATCAACGAGTCGCCGACGGACCAGCCCCGCATCTTCCGCGAACCCAGCGGGCCGATTCCCGTGCCTGACGACGCCCGGACCGGGATCATCCGACGTCATCCCACCGGACCTATCCCTGAACCGCTGAGCGACGACACCCGCACCAGCTTTTTCGAGCCGCCGCCCACCTCCCGAGACGACGCGACGCGCGTTATCAGGAGGGGGCCGGTGCGGATTCCCGGCCCGGCCCGGTCCCCTAGCAGTACCTGCGCGGTGGCGGCATCGGCGGTCAGCATCATCAGCGGGTGGGCAACGGCAGTGGTGGCGACCGGATTGATCACCGCGTGGTGGCGAACAGACCGACTGTTCTGCTTCGGGGTCGCGTTTCTCACCACCGTGTTCGGCGCCTGCACGATCGTCGGGGTGGTCGCGTTGCTGTTGCGCCGACGCATGGGGGTGGTACTGACCGTCGTCGCCGCGGTGGTCGCGATATTGATCTTCTCGGGCATTTTCATCGCCGGCGCGCACATGGCGGGTGTGGTCTACGCCTTTCCTGCGCTGCCGGTGTTCGCCATCGTGCTGGCTGTCGTGCCGTCGACGTGGGAGTGGACCAAATCCGACTAGAGGTCGTGTTTCCCATAAGCTCACAGAGACGGACCGCCGCGCCCCGACGAGAGGTCCTTGACGACGCTGGAGGTCCGTGATGACGCAGTGGCAGCCACCTGACCCGGCGCAGCAATACGGGGGGCAACCACCGCCGGTACCCCCGTATCCACAAGCGCCCCAGGGTTATCCGCCAGCCCCCGCTTATTATCCCTCGGCTCCGTCCCAGTATCCATACCCGCAGACGTACCCACAGGCGTACCCGCAGACGCCTGTGCCCGGATACGGTGCCGGTCCGCAGATTTATCCCGGCTACCCAGCCGGCGCCGCGCCCGTGTACTCCCCGTACGGCCAGTCACCTTCTCCCAGCGGCGGTACGGCGATCACGGCCGCGGTGTTGAGCTTTCTCGGCACCGTGGCGCACGCGTTGGGCGCGATCATGCTTCTCGTCGCGATGTCGGCGGTCAACGACGTACCGAAAGCCAGGGATCTACTGCCCGGCTGGTACGGCGCCTTCGCGATCGGCTCGTGCGTGCTCAATATCGCCCTCAGCGTCACCTTGCTCGTCGGGGGCATCCAGCTCCTTCGTCACGTCGGATGGTCGCGGATGCTGCTCGCCGGCGCATGCGCGGTCGCCGTCGTGTGGAGGATCGTCGACGTCATCGCGACGAAGAGCATCTACGACAGCCTCGAGAAGTTCGGCGTCGACGCGAGCGCCCGTGTCGGCGGGGCGGCAGGCACCACGCTCGGGCTGATCTTCCCGATCGTGACGCTGGTACTGGTGTTGTTGCCGTTGACCAAGCGGTGGTGTGAGGTGCCGACGCGGTAGCGCTACAACTTCTGCACGGGAGCGTGGTTGTGCATCAGCTTGACGCGGCCAGCGCTGCCGAAATCGATGAGCGACATCGCCGACTCGCCCACGCCTGAAACCTCCTCGACGCGCCCGAGGCCGTACTTGTCGTGAGTGACCCGATCCCCCGCCTCCAGCGTCAGAAGCGGACGCTTGCCGGCAGAACCTCGAGACGGCGACGGCCTTCGGGATTGGCCCAGCGTGCCGAACCCGCCCGCGCCGCTGACGGGCGCGCTGGGAGCGGGGGTGGTATCGACACGGCGCCAATCGATGAGGTGTTGCGGAATCTCGCGCAGGAAACGGGATTCGGGGTTCATCATCGGCTGCCCCCACGACGAGCGCACCTTCGCGCGAGAGAGGTAGAGGCGTTGCCGCGCCCTGGTGATCCCAACGTAGGCGAGCCGTCTTTCCTCTGACAACTCCATCGGATCGCCCAGCGCGCGCATGTGCGGGAACATGCCGTCTTCCCAGCCCGTGACGAAAACCACGGGGAACTCGAGGCCCTTGGCCGTGTGCAACGTCATCATCGTCACGACGCCGGCTTCGTGCTCGGGGATTCCGTCAGCGTCGGCGACCAGCGACACCCGCTCCAGGAACGCTGCCAGCGCTCCGGTATCGGGGATGTCTTCGTCCTGGGTGTCCTGTAACGCGGCGGCGTTCGCCAAGTCGATGCTGAATTCGTGTGCGACACTGACTAATTCATTGAGGTTGTCCAGCCTCGCCATGTCCTGCGGATCGCTGGACGCCTCGAGCTCGGCGCGGTAGCCCGTCCGATTCAGCACCGCCTCGACCAGCTCGCCGAGTTCTTCGTCAAGCAGGGAGCGCAGACCGTCGATCAGTTCGACGAACGCTGAGATCGCCTTCTCCGAGCGGGTATTCAACATCGGAACCTTGCCCTCGGCAGCGGCCTGCAGCGCGTCGGCGAAGTTCGCGCCGGTGCTCTCGGCGTACACCGCGACGCATGCCTCCGCGCGGTCGCCGATGCCCCGACGGGGAGTGTTCAGGATTCGCCGCAGGCTTACCGTGTCGCCGGGATTGTCGAGCAGCCGCAGATATGCGACGACGTCACGAATCTCCTTGCGCTCGTAGAACCTGACGCCACCGACCACCTTGTAGGGGATGCCCGCTCTGATGAACACCTCTTCGAGCGAACGTGACGAGTTGTTGGTGCGGTAGAACACCGCGACGTCGTTGTAGGTGATGTCACCGGCATCGGACAGACGATCGATCTCACGTGCGACGAAAGCGGCTTCGTCGTGTTCGTTGTCAGCGACGTAACCGACGATCAGCTCCCCTTCACCCGAATCGGTCCACAACCGCTTCTCGCGTCGGCCGCTGTTGTTCTTTATGACGGAGTTGGCCGCGGTCAGAATGTTCTGCGTGGAGCGGTAATTCTGCTCGAGCAGAATGGTTTTCGCTTCCGGATAGTCACGTTCGAAGTCCTCGATGTTGCGGATCGTCGCGCCGCGGAATGC
>JAVHWG010000351.1:0-4187 GCA_032159965.1 Mycobacterium sp. | reverse complement strand
TCGCTGCCACACATCTCGTGCGCTTCATTCACGTCAATTCACCTGTGCCCTTCCGCGTTCCAGAACCGCCGCACGGCTCGCCGCGACATCATCGCCGGTAGCGACGCTCATCCACTGCCTCGCCGAGGCGGCCTCGATCCACAGTCCGGCGCTCGTCTGCTGCTCGTCGATGCGGTGATAGGACTCCAGTAACGCACGCACCGCGCTCTGGTTGTTGCCTACGATCGACGCCGCGATCGCGCGGGCGCTCGGCAGCAGGTCCTGGTGTCCGACGACCTCGGTCACGAGTCCGGCGCGAAGCGCGTCGTCGGCCGAAAGGTAGTCGCCGGTCAAACTCATCCGGCGGGCCATACCCACGCCCACCTTCTGCGGCAGGCGCACGCTCAGCCCCCACGTCGGCAGCAGCCCCACCCGGGCGTGGGTGTCGGCGAAGCGGGCGTGTTCCGACGCGATCAGGATGTCGCAGTACAGCGCGAGCTCGAGCCCGCCGGTCACCGCCGCCCCGTTGATCGCTCCGATCACCGGCTTGCGCATGGCGGGCCACCTGGGCGAGATGTCGGGCAACTCGGTGGTGTCGCCGAGCTCCTTGAGGTCAAGGCCCGCACAGAACACCGGGTCCGCACCGGTCAGAATCACCACGTCGACGCCATCGTCGACCTCTGCATCGCGCAGCGCCGCATGGAACCGGGTTCGCAGTGCCGACGACAGCGCGTTGCGGGACTGTGGCCGGTTCAACGTCAGTGTGCGAACGCGGTCGGCGGTGTCGATCAGCAGGACTTGGTCCTCGGCTTCGTCGGCGCTCGGCATGGCATCACCGTAGCGACCTATGGTTGAGGGATGTGTCGCAACATCACCGAGTTGCGCGGGTTGGAGCCCGCCGCAACCGCAGAAGAGATCGAGGCCGCGTCACGTCAGTACGTCCGCAAGGTCAGCGGGGTCACCCGCCCCACCGCGGCGAACGAGGACGCGTTCGAGGCCGCCGTCGCCGAGGTGACGGCAACCACCATGCGGCTGCTGTCGCAGTTGCCGCCGCGCAGACAGCCGCCCAAGACGATTCCTCCACTGCGGCGTCCCGAGGTGCGGGCCCGGATAGCGGCCAGGGGGCAGTGAGCACGCAGGCGCTCAAGGAATGGAGTGCCGCCGTGCACGCGATGCTCGACGGCCGCCAGACGGTGCTGCTGCGCAAGGGCGGCATCCACGAAAAGCGCTTCGCTCTCGAATCGTCGGAGTTTGCGTTCTTCCCGACGGTTGCCCACGGGCACGCCGACCGGGTTCGTCCCGAGCACCGGGACGTGCTCGCCGGCGCGGCAGATGACAGTACCGAGGACGACGTGCTGGTCCGCGCGGGTGCGAAAGTCGTTGCTGCCGTTGAGGTCAACGATCCCGCCGGGCTGGACTCGATCGCGGCGCACCACATCTGGACGGCATCGTCGGTGCGCGCCGACCGATTGGACTTCCGGCCCAAGCACCGGCTGACGGTGCTGGTCGTCTCGGCCATGCCGCTCACCGAGCCCGTGCGGCTTGCTCGCACGCCCGCCTACGCGGGGTGCACCAGTTGGGTTGCGCTGCCGTTCGTGCCGGCGTGGGGCGATCCCGTACACGACGACAGCACCCTCGAGGCGATCGCAGAGGACGTTCGCCGTTCAGTGGGTTGACGGTAGCGCGGGGCCCGCAGGCAGGACCACTCGCGACTGCCCGCCGTCGCCGTGATGGACGGTATGGGTCGCAGGCACCATCCGCGTGCCAGAGACGGCAGGCTCGTCGGTGCCCAGATTGCGCAGGAACCGCGGATGCGAGCCACCCGCGACGAGCAGTCGAATCCTGGAGCCGCAGGCAAAGCGATGAGCGATGGGGTCGAGATCGATGCGAATCGTCTCGGGCTCGGCGGAAGCCGTTGCGAGCCTGATGAAACCGTCGCTCACGTTCGTCGAGTTTCCGTCTTCGTCGATCTCACTCACCCGGACGAATACGTCGCAGTTCGGGTTGTCCGACGAGTGCACCAGCTCGACCACGGGGTGACCCACGACGTAGAGGTCCCCTGCGAGCGGCTCGCCGGTGAACTCGGCCACGTCTGGCCGGAGGGCGAGCCGGGTGTCGTCGCGGTAGCCGGCATCCGACGAAAGCAGCCTGCCGCCGACGGAGGGCGTCGGTGCGGCCGGATCGAACGTGAACACCGAAGGCGGCGCGTCGCCGGCGGCCGGACCGTCCGAAAGCCGGTGCGCGGGTTGCAAGTACAGCACGGTGTCGGTCATCGCCGGTGGCCAGTCGGGGAGGTCGATCCATCCGCTGCCCTTGACGTGGATGCGAACGGGGCTGCGCGTCGGCGAGGCGATGCCGCGAAGGTGCGCGTCGAGCCAGGCCAACGACTCCCGCAGGACGGTGGATGCGCCCTTGGTCATCAACTGACTGTGCGTCCAGGGCCCCACGGTCATGGCGGTCGTGACACCGCGGCCCCGAAGGTGCCGGTACTGAGCGACGGTCTGCTCGATGAAGAGGTCCTGCCACCCGCCGAAGAGAAGCACCGGGATCTGCACGCGGTCCAGGGCACCGGTCAGACGCATCGGCTCCCAGAACTCGTGGTCGCGGTCGGGGTTCTCGATCCAGGATTCGTACCAGGTCGCCCCCTGCTTGAGCAGCGTTCGGGCAGCATCGCCCGCGGGGGCCTTGTTCGTGGTGCGCGCGACCACTCGGTTGGCAGTGGCTTGCCGCGCGATGAGCCGCACCAGACCGGGGTCCTCCTGATGGGACACCATGTTGCTCCAGCCGAGGAAGTCGTTCACGGTGAAAGCGCCCGTACCCCAGGCGGCCTCGCTGAAGTCGTGAGGACCGACACTGATGATGGCAGCCTTCATCTCCGGCGGCGGATCGGCGAGCAGGGCCCACTGCGTGAAACCCAGATACGACAGGCCGACGGTGGCGAACGATCCGGTGAACCAGGGCTGATCGCGCAGCCAGGCGGCGGTGTCCGCGCCGTCGGCGACCTCGTGGACCATGGGAGTGAACGTGCCGCCCGAACCGAAAGTCCCACGCACGCTCTGGAGGACGACGTGGTAGCCGCGTGCGGCGTACACCGCGCCGAAGAGGCTAGAGAACGGAAACCGTCTGCCATATGGGCCCCGAACCAACAGCGTCCCCGACGGAGTGTCCGTGTCGGGTGCGTAGTGGTCGGCGATCAGGTCGACGCCGTCACGCATGGGTACGCGCAGATGGTGATGCACGGTGTAGTCCGTGGTCGGCGGCGGCAGGGTGAGGGCGCGGCTGAGGGCGCGGGCGGCGACCCGCTTGGCGCTCGTTCGGGAAGGCACGCTTGCAGGCTACGCAAACGGCGCAGGCGGCTCGTCGTCCGCGCGCGAGTCGACTCAGTAGACGTAGTACGGCGCGAGCTCGTTGGCTCGCTGCAGGTTCGTCTGCATGCAGTCCACGTCGTCGGCCGAGTAGACCGGAGCGTAGAAGAGGGCCTGCTGCAGGACGCCGTAGCTGGTCTTGAAGGCGATCATGCAGGAGAAGAAGAATCGGTTGTTGCGATCGCTTGGCTTGATGATCCAGTACTGGGCGGCCCGGTGTCCCTGGATGTCCATCTCGACGGCATCGGCGGGCAGTGTCTGCTCGTAGGTTCGCCAGACGAACGCCTCGACGGTCATCTGATAGTTGCCGGCGTCGTAATGACACCGCAGACCGTCCTCGTGCTCCGGCGGCGTGAACCCGAGGCCCAGTCGGTTGACGACGTCCATCGGAATGTCTTCACACGGGTCGAACGGTCGGGGGTCGACGGTCGCGATCACGGGGTACTTGATCGTGGTCGACGCGCCGCTGAGCGGCGCGGATGTGGACCTGAGCTGCACGGATCCGGCGTCGCTTTCGGTCAGCGGATGCGTCTGCCACACGACGATCACCGCCGCGACCAGCGCACACATCGCCGACAGCAGACGGAACCTGGCAGCCATCACACCCCTCGCGTTCGTGGACCTTCGCCGGAGTCTACAAGTCGCCACGGGTCGCCAGTACCGGAAGTGAGAACATGTTCTAGTTGCCGGATCTGCGGGCGGCGTCAACGCAAGTAGGCTGGTCGGTTGTGTCAGTCGAACATCGGCACCCAACTCTGTGGGCCATCAGCGATCTCCACATCGGCCACACCGGCAACAAGCCGGTCGTGGAGTCGCTGCACCCTGCCTCGCCCGACGACTGGC
>JAVHWG010000348.1:0-3524 GCA_032159965.1 Mycobacterium sp. | reverse complement strand
CCGAGCTGATTGACGGTTTACGCTCTGCCACCATCGATCTCGCGGTGATCGGATTCGGCGCTCCCCCGTCCGACCTGCACGTCCACGTGATCAACGATGACGTCCTGGTTGCGGCCGTCGCCGCCGGCCACCCACTCGCCACCCGACCCAGCCTCTCCGTCCGCGCGTTGGCCCGGTACGACCTCATCTGCCTGCCCCGCGGCAGCGGAATCCGGGCCAGCTTGGACGAAGGTTGCGCCGCAGCGCAAGTCACCGCGCGAGTGGCGCTCGAAGTGAGCAATCCCGAAGTGATCGCCGACCTTGCCGCGCGCGGGTTGGGTGTCGCCGTTCTGCCGCACTCTTACGCGCGGACACGCGACGACATCCGGTTGGTCAAGATCGTGCGCCCGGTGCTGCGTGGGGGCGTGGGCGTCGCCTGGCGAGCGGATGCTCGGCTCTCGGCCGCTGCTTCCTCGTTGCTCCAGCACTGGCGCAGTCAGCAGGTCAACCGGTCAGCGGAGAAATCCCCCGAGCAGCCGGCGCCTCGGAGGCCGGCCGGCCGCCGCGGCGTCGAGCATGGCGGAGATTGAGGTGAATTTCTCCCGTGGACGTCCGTCGGCCTCGCCACGCGCCTTCTCCACGGTATCGATGGCATGCCAGCCCACGCCGTCGATCATGTCCGGTTGTCGTTGGCGCACCAGGCGATCCAGATCACGGTCGTCAGGCTGAGGGTTGGTGAGCCTGCCGGCGTTGTAGTCGTCGGCCAATGCCTTCACCGTTTCCTGCGCGCACGACTTGTTGGTGCCGATGAACCCAGTGGGACCGCGCTTGATCCAGCCTGCGACGTAGGAGCCAGCGATCGGCACACCGGTGCGCGGATCGGTGACCCGGCCACCACGATTGGGAACCAACCCGGCGTCGTCGTCAAACGGTAAGTCGGCCACCGGGCGCCCGTGGTAGCCGATCGAGCTCAACACGAGCCCCGCATCGACCTCACAGACGTCGTCCGTGCCCGTCACCAGGAATTCGAGACCCTCGGCGCGGTAATCACCCAAAACGCGCGTCGGCGTCAGGCGGTATGCCATCCGGATCACCGGCGACTCGTCGTGCTCGTCGTAGACATCCCGCGAAGCAAGCAGTTCGAGCTTGTGCCGGGTCATCTGATCCTGGCAGTCGGCCAGGTCGGCCAGCACCCGCTCGTGATCGGTGGCATTCAGCACCACACGAGAGGTGGCTGTCAGCCCGATCATCTCGGGCAGGGTGAAGGCAGACTGCGCCGGCCCGCGACGCGCGGCGACGACGACCTCGCGCACCTTGCTGTCACGCAGGGCGGCCAGCGCGTGCTGCGAGATATCGGTGGCCGCCAGGCGATCTGGATCCGCGGTGAGAATGCGCGCGACGTCAAGCGCGACGTTGCCGTTGCCGACGATCACCACCCGTTCGCGGTCGAGCGGCACCGACAGCTCGGCTTGATCGGGGTGCGCGTTGATCCAGGCGACGATCTCGGTCGCGGTGGCGGTGCCGGGCAGACCGAAACCATCGATGTCGAGGCGGCGGTCCGATGACGCGCCAACCGCGTACAGCACTGCGTGATGATGCGCCAGCAGCTCGTCGTGCGAAACATGCTGACCGACATCGACGTTGAGGTAGAACTGGAATCCGCGCTGGCTCGCCATCTGTTCGAAGAGGCGAGTAACTCGCTTGGTGACCTGGTGGTCGGGCGCCACCCCGGCACGCACCAACCCGTACGGCGTCGGCAGCTTCTCGAAGACGTTGACACGCACGTCCGGCTGCGTCAGTAGCTCGTCCGCGGCGTACATCGCTGCCGGCCCCGAACCCACGACGGCCACCCGCAACGGTCCCGTGCCTGCCCGCGTGATCATCGGCGCCTCGATCACGGGCGCGAGTTTCGAAGTAGGCGGAAGCTTTTCGCCTACCGGCAGTTTCGGGTAGTACAGCGCGTTGATGTCGATGAACGGAAGCTGCTCGGCGGTCAGCTTCTTGTCCGGTGCGATCGCCCCCACCGGGCACGCCGCGACGCATGCGCCACAGTCCACGCACGCCACCGGATCGATGTGCAACATCTCCGCCGTCGCGAAACCAGGCTCGTCCGGTGAGGGATGAATGCAGTTGACCGGACAGGCGTAAACGCAGGACCCGTCGCTACAGCACGACTGGGTGATGACGTGCGGCATATGCGTCGCCTAGGCCGCGGTTACCGGAGTAGGCAGATGCGCGCGGGCCGGCTCGCTGCGATAGCGCGACGGGCGTCCGTCGATCTTGCAGATGCGCCAGATCAGCCGCGCCGGCCGACTCATCAAACCGGTGTCGTGGCAGAGCATTCGCACATCGCCGAACATGTCGCTGAGCCACTGCCGCGACTCGGCAGAGTCGAAGAACAGCTCCTTGCGGACCGACCGTGGGATGTCGAACTCTTTCCAGAACGCGCGTGGCGGCACGACGATCGCCGAGCACAGCGCACGCATGATGATCGGCACGTGCAGCGACAGCCAGAACCTGCTGCGCGGCCGCATACGCGGGACACGCCTGCGCAGGTACTCATGCGCGAAAGAGATGTGACGTGCCTCCTCGGCAACGTGGATGGCCATCACCTTCTCCATGATCGGATGCAGTGACTTGCCTTCGCGCAGAACGTTTTTCTGCGTATGGTCGATGGGCTCCTCGCCCGCGAGCACTCCGAAGAAGAATACGATCGGCAGCGGTCCGGCAGCCAGTGGGATGAATGGCGAGATCCAGCGCAGCAGCCGCGGCATGCCCGGAACGTCCACCCCGATGTGGTTCACCATCTCCTGGAACATCATCGTGTGGTTGCATTCCTCGACGGATTCGTGCAAGCAGTAGCGGTACTCCGGCGAGCCGTTGGGCACCCAGAACGTGTACTGCATCAGACCGCGGATCAGGATGCTCTCGAAGTGCAGGCCGACCTTGGCGACGTTGGCCTGCCGCCACATCCCGATGGCGATCTGCTTTTCCAACGGCTGGGCTTGATACCAGGGGTGCCTGCCCAGCAGGTCGGTCGCGGGCAATACCCAGCGGGTGTCGTTGTCGGTGACGGCGAACTCGGGCGAATCCCAGTCGATATCGGTGTACGGGTTGAAATTGCGGCGCACGGATCCCTCGGAAAGGGTGGCCAGGGTCTCGACGTATTCGTGGTCGTCGCTGACTTCCATGTTGCGCTTCCAGCGCTGGACGATGCGCGTTCGAGCCATTCGGAAACCCTCCCTCGGGTTTACATCGGTAGGTCCTATGTCTACGAACGGTACCGTAGGTCCCACCATTTCTCCAGGCCCGATTTCAAGGTGTGGGCGAGCGTTGCTTGACGCGTGTCACGTGATCTGAGTCACACCTCGACCCCCGCGAGCAGGCACCGAATCGCCCTGTCGGGAGGGGTTCCGGGCGATTCTGTGTCTGCGCGGTGGGTATCTAGTCCGGGATGTAGTCGAACTTGTCGGGGTGCGGGCCGCGGCGACCGTTCTCGCCACGGTCGAGACCTGAGATGGCCACCATCTCGTCACCGCTGAGCT
>JAVHWG010000322.1:0-7561 GCA_032159965.1 Mycobacterium sp. | reverse complement strand
ATCCACGGTGGCGATCCGGAGTCCGACATCGAGTACCGCGTCATGAACCTGCGAGACGAGCGACGGTTCGCCAACCGCCGCGTGGACGCGGTGCAGGACGGAAAATTGCTTGCTTCGGCAATGGTTTCGTACCTGTCGGGAGGTCGCGGGCTCGAGCACGGCGCTGAGGTCATCGACGTGGCCCCACCCGACACGCTGCCGCCGATCGGGGAGCTGCTGAGCGGTTACGAGGAGGTGGTGCCAGCGTTCGCGAACGCATTGCGACCAATCGAATGGCGGTATGCGAACGACCCGGCGTGGGTCCTGCGCAAGAAGGGGCACAAGCTCACACACAACCGCGTCTGGATGAAAGCTGATGGCACCATGCCCGACGATCCGCTGATCCACACCGCGGCGATGGTGTACTCCTCGGACACCACTGTGCTCGATTCGATCATCACGACCCACGGCCTGTCGTGGGGTTACGACCGCATCTTCGCCGTCACGGTCAATCATTCGGTGTGGTTTCATCGCCAGGTCGACTTTGCCGACTGGGTGCTCTACTCGACGTCCTCGCCGGTGGCGGCCGAGTCTCGCGGGTTGGGCATGGGGCACTTTTTCGACCGGAGCGGCAGCCCGATCGCCACGGTTATCCAGGAGGGGATCGTCAAGTATTTTCCCGGCTCGAAGGCTTGACGGGTTGTAATCTCTAGCTGATGACGGAGCCGGTCAAACTCGAGAGGGTCCCCGTCCGCGAACGCGTTGTCGTCAGTGTCGACAAGCCAGCGGCACGGTGGATCGTTTCGCTTGCCGTTCTCAGCGGGTTCTGCTGGCTTATCGTGCTCTTCGCGCGCGATCTCGAACACCCGGACTGGGACGCCGCCGGCCGGCTCGGTTGGTCGCTGACGATCCTGACGGCAGTCGCGCTGATTGCCCGGGGGATTTTCTTGGGGCGTCCGGTGACTGCCGTGCATGCGACATGTGCCTTGGCAATCCTGGTCGTCGGTCTTGCCGCCCACATGCTGTCCTGGGATCTCATCGGCAGTCTGCTCATCGCGGCGGCCGCCTGGGTGTTGATGTGGCCGACTTCGGCCCAGCCGAGAGCCGCGGACCTACCCCGGATCTGGCGGCTGGTGAACACGACGCACGGCGACCCACTGGCGCCGTTCGCGATGCAGACGCTGAAGTGTCACTATTTCAGTGCCGACGGTAAGGCCGCGCTGGCGTATCGGACGCGGATCGGATTCGCTGTGGTCAGCGGAGACCCCCTAGGTGACGAGGTTCAATTCCCGCAACTGATAGCTGATTTCGTCGCGATGTGCCATACCCGAGGCTGGCGCCTCATGGTGTTGGGTTGCAGCGAGCGCCGAAGAATGCTGTGGGATAACGACGTTGTGATCGGCCAGAGGCTGCGAAGCGTTCCCATCGGTCGTGATGTAGTGATCGATCTCGATACATTCGACATGGTGGGGCGCAAGTTCCGGAACCTTCGCCAGGCCGTGCAGCGTACCCACAACTTCGGCATAACAACCGAAGTCGTCGCCGAGGCGGACCTCGATGGATCCTTGCAAGCAGAACTGGCTGAGGTGCTGTTCGCCGCACACAGCGGAGCGCGCGCGGAGCGTGGATTCTCGATGATCCTGGACGGAGCGCTCGAGCGGCGTTACCCGGGTATCCAGTTGATCATTGCCCGCGACGGGCGCGGACAGGTGCAGGGCTTCCACCGGTACGCGACCGCCGGTGGGGGCCGAGACGTGACACTCGACGTGCCCTGGCGTCGGCCCGGCGCGCCAAATGGCATCGACGAGCGGCTCAGCGTCGATATGATGCGTACTGCCAAAGCAGCTGGAGCGCAACGACTATCGCTTGCGTTCGCGGCATTCCCCGATCTTTTCGACGACCAGAATCGGGGTCCGCTGCAGAACGTGTTCTACAGGTTGATCCACCTGGGTGACTCGTTCATCGCACTGGAGTCGCTGTACCGCTACCTGCGCAAGTTCCACGCACTCGGGGACCCTCGGTACGCGCTGGTGTCGATGCGCCACGTGCCGGCGGCGCTAGTCGTACTCCTGTCGCTGGAATTCCAGCCGCGACGGCGTCAACTGCAAATCGGCTAACGCCCAGGCGTTGTCGTAATGCTGAACTTCGACGTCAGGTTCTGGTCGAACTGCTCCTGGCACTGTTCCTGCTTTGCGGTGTCGTTCCCCGCCTTATTGAGGCAGTCGACGAGGTCCTGACCGCCGACGGAGCGGAACAACCAGTACCACAAGACGATTGCCACGATGGCGCCGACAATCGCCAGGATGCCGAGGATGAGTCCCGCCAGCGAGACACCGCCGTTGGTCGCTTCACCGCGTTTGACCCGCCCGCGTCCGATGGCTCCCAACACCACTGCGATGATGCCCAGAATCACGCCGACGGCAGTGCCGAAGATCGGGATCCAGCAAGCAAGCAGACCGATGATCGCGAGCACCAGCGCCGCGGTCCCGAGCCCATTCCGTGGGGCCGCGGGGGGCGCGCCCTGGTAGTCGTACGGCATTGGCGGGGGTGCTGGATACCCACCGCCTTGGGGCGGCGGTGGCGGCGGGTATGCGCCACCCGGCGGCGGCGGAGCCGGGTAGGACCCACCCTGCGGTGGCGGGGGAGCCGGATAAGACGGGACCTCCGGTGTCGACGGCTTTTCCGGTTCGTTCGTAGGTTCAGTCATGTGTTCTCAGTCCTCCGCTGATGTGCGTGCTTCGACGATGGATTTGACGTTGTGCGTTGCTTTGCGCATTCCGTAGGCGGCCACGATCTCGAACACACCTATCACAACCAGCCAGACACCGACGGCCCACACCAGCGCCGGCAGCGTCTCCAACGGCCAAGCCAGCAGGAAGATCCCCGCGAGCAGACTGGTCGCACCGAAGAAAATCTCCCATCCGCGGCCGGGTATGTCGGGGTCGCTGAGAGCCGACACGGTGGTCGAGACGCCGCGGAAGACGAAGCCCACGGCAATCCAGATTGTCAGCAGGAGGATGGCGTCGTAAAAGTGGCGAAACGCCAGAACCGCCAGGATGACCGATGCTGCACCGCTGATGAAGAGCAGGACGCGGCCGCCTGCGGCGACGTGCAGACTGAACGCCAAAATTACCTGTGTAATGCCACTTACCAGTAGATATGCCCCGAACAAGATCGAAGCGACGACGATCGAGGTTCCGGGAAGCAGGATAACGAGCACGCCGAGGACGAGCGACACGATGCCCGAGGCCAGCGTGGTCTTCCACATGTGCTTTAGGAGCTTCGGCGGGGCCGGTGCAGTCATTCGGAAAGTGAATCACAGCGTCGGGCAATGCCACAGGATTTTGGGATGCCTCGCCGATGGCGGCTCGGGGCCGTAGGGTTCCGGTACCGGCATCGACGAGCCGTGGTGAGGCAACAGGAGGCGGTCGTGGGCATATCACGCGGGTTGCGAGTAGGCATGGTCGTGGCGATCTGGTCGGCCTTGGCGGTCACCGGGTGTAGCAGTGATCAAAGCTCCGGACCACCGTGCGTTCCACCTGTCAAGACGGCGAAGGTCGATGACATCGCGAATCTGTTGCCCGACAACGTCAAACAGGCCGGGAAGCTGGTGGTCGGGGTCGATGCGACGTACCCGCCGAACGAGTTCAAGGACAAGGACGGCAACGTCATCGGCTTCGACGTCGACCTTCTCAGCGCGGTCGCAGCGCCACTCGGTGTGACTTTGGATTGCCGCGTATCGGCGTTCGACAAGATCATTCCGTCGATCGGCAAAACGTATGACATGGGGATGTCGTCGCTGACAGACAACAAGGAGCGTGAGGCGCAGGTTGATTTCGTCGACTACTTCAACGCCGGAACGCTGTGGGCACAACGGCCGGGGGCGCCGATCGATCCCAACAACGCCTGCGGCAAGAAGGTCGCCGTCCAGACCGGGACAATCCAGGCAGACGAGCTGACCACGAAGAACGATGCATGTGTGAAGGCAAGTAAGCCTGCGATCGACATCGTCAAGTTCGACGCCCAGGACGCGGCGAACAACGCTGTCACCCTCGGCCAAGTCGACGCGATGACCGCGGACTATCCGGTCACCGCTTACGCCATCAAGAACAGCGCCGGAAAGCTGGAAGCAGCGGGAGAACAGTTCGAGACGGCACCGTACGGGTGGGCCGTGGAAAAAGGCTCCAAGCTGGGTCCCGCGCTTCTGAAGTCGTTGGAGCACATCACGCAGACAGGTGAGTACAACCAGATTCTGGCCAAGTGGGGCGTCGAGAAGGGTGCTATCGGAAAGCCCGGCATCAACGGAGCCGTCAGCTGACCGTGCCCGCTGAGGAGTCGCAGCCGGACCACATAAGCGCCGTACCACTTCGGCACCCGTGGCGGTGGGTGGCGGCAGTCGTCATCATAGGTCTGGCGGGCCTATTCCTGTGGGGTGCCAAGACCAATCCGGCCTATCACTGGGACACCTACCGCGAGTACATCTTCAACCCCCTCGTCCTCGAAGGGGCTTGGAACACACTGCAACTGACGATCTACTCGATGGTCATCGCGATCGTTCTGGGCGTCGCATTGGCGGTCATGCGGCTGTCACCGAACAAAGTCCTGAACGCGATCGCCTGGGTGTACATCTGGATCTTCAGAGGCACACCCGTCTGGGTCCAGTTGGTCTTCTGGGGCTTGTTCCCCGTCCTGTATCCGAACATTCGAATCGGAATCCCTTGGGGCCCAACATTCGCCCAGTTCAACATCGCCAGCCTTTCCCTCTACTTCACGCTGGCGCTTGTAGGGCTGGCATTGAACGAGGCTGCGTACATGGCCGAGATCATCCGAGCCGGGATCAGTTCGGTGCCCGAGGGCCAGACGGAGGCGTCGGCGGCGCTTGGCATGTCGTGGTGGATGACGATGCGCCGCACCATTCTTCCGCAAGCTATGCGCGTGATCATCCCGCCGACGGGCAACGAAGTCATCAGCATGCTGAAGACCACATCGCTGGTGACGGCCGTGCCGTACACCGCCGAGCTCTACGGCCGTGCCCGAGATGTCGGAATCCGGCTGTACGAACCGGTTCCACTGCTGTTGGTCGCTTCCACGTGGTACCTGGTGATCACCAGTGTGTTGATGGTGGGTCAGTTCTACCTCGAGCGCTACTTCGCGCGCGGCGCGTCGCGGAAGTTGACCACGAAGCAACTCGAGGATTTGGCGAAAGCACAGGGGATCAGCCAGGAGCACATATGACGGCAATGATTGTCGCTGAACAGGTGTGCAAGGACTTCGGCGCGTTGAAGGTGCTGAAGGGGGTTTCGCTCACCGTGGATCGCGGGCAGGTTCTGTGCATCATCGGTCCATCCGGGTCAGGCAAGTCGACATTCTTGCGATGCATCAACCACCTCGAAACCGTCAATGCCGGAAGGCTTTACGTCGACGGCGACTTGGTGGGGTATCGCGAACGGAACGGCAAGTTGCACGAGATGCCCCCACGGGAGGCAGCGCGGCAGCGCCGTGATGTCGGGATGGTGTTCCAGCACTTCAATCTTTTCCCTCACCGCACGGCGCTTGCCAACATCGCCGAAGCACCCGTCCGCGTGAAAAAGGTGAAGAAGGCTGTGGCACGGGACAAAGCCCGTGAACTCCTGAAGCAAGTGGGGCTGTCGGAGAAAGCAGACGCCTACCCCGCGCAGCTGTCAGGTGGTCAGCAGCAGCGGGTCGCGATCGCGCGTGCGCTCGCGATGGATCCGAAGCTCATGCTGTTCGACGAGCCGACCTCCGCGCTCGATCCCGAACTGGTCGGCGATGTCCTCGGGGTGATGCGCGACCTCGCGCGTGGCGGTATGACGATGGTGGTGGTCACCCACGAGATGGGGTTCGCACGGGAGGTCGCCGACAACCTGGTGTTCATGGACAACGGCGTCATCGTGGAGAGCGGCAACCCCCGTGACGTGCTTGCCAGCCCGAAACACCAACGCACTCAAGAGTTTTTGTCGAAACTGCTCTAAGCCCGTTTTACGCCCTGGTGCCGGCGGCGGCGCATGCCACCTGGACCTTACGCGATTCGGTGTTCAGGTCGGTCGCGGCCGAATTCAGCGAGTCACCGCCACCACGAATTCCCATGATCAAGACCAGCTTCGCCGCGTCCATGGCCCACGCCTGCATCGGCTGCGCGACCTCCGGCTGCAAGCCAGGTGTGCCGGCGGCACTGAAGGCCACACCGGCAGCTTCCTTCAGCGCGGCCCGGCCGGCGGCGTTCGAGTAGTCGACGTTCGGGTCGCCGTAATTGACAGCGTTTCCGTTGCCCGCGGTCGCGTAGGCGAAGTCCTCGTAGTTGGTGGCGGCGTAGTTCATGGCGGCCCTGAATTGCCCGCACGCCTCGACTGCGGCCGGGTTGGTGTCCGCAGATCCGGGCACGAACGACGACGGGGCGACGGTGCCCGGCCCGGGAGGTGGGCCTGGCGCATCCGGGTCACTTGCATCATTGGGGTCAGCAGACGCGGACGGAATCAATGCCAGGCTGACGCCGAACACGATCACGGAACTGGCGAAAATCCGCCGGCAAGCTTGTGGTGACCTCATCGTTTCCTTCCGAATTGTCGATCCCCGCGTGCGAGTCTAAAGCGCACCCGCGACTACGCCTCGTTCAACGAACCGTACCTGCGTCCACAGGGCGTGAGATCTCAACGTGATCTAAGGAGATTCTTGGGCAGTCAGCTGTCTTCCACGTGACGCCTTGGTGAACGATCGACGCATTAGTGCGCTGCCCTGGGCAAATGCGATCGAAGGTCGAGCGTGATCGTCGTCAGTAAAAACTTACTCGATTCTAATAAGGGTGTAAAAGTTGGTTGTCCGTTTACCATTTGGACACCAAGCCCATCGAAGATTCCTCAAGACAGATGAACCCTGTGAGTCCCGGACGAGAGGCGCCAACGCTACATGTGGAATCGTTTTGCCATTGCGGCTGCAGTTTGCATGCTGGTACCGACCGCGGCGTCACCGCTCGCTTTCGCGGACCCGCCGGCGCCCGGTGACAACCCGGCACCCGCCGGACCGGCCGGCCCTGTGCCGTCCGGCCCTCCCGGAACGTTGAAGACTCCTGACGGCTGGACGTTGACCGTTTCGGGGAGCAATGAATCAATGGAGCCGGTGGCGCCGCTGACCGGAGCGGTTTCCTCACGCGAGTATCTGGTCGACGGCACGTTTACCGGGGCCGTCACCGGCGGAGGCAAGACCAAACTCGCCGGCGGGTCGCTCGAGGCCGGCTATCAGATCGGCTGCGGAATCCTCGCCGACGACATCGAATCGATCAGCTCCGTCGGCATCACGCCGACCCTGACTGGTCTGGGACCGGGTTTGAACCTCGGTGGTCAGTATGGAGGGACGCTCCTCTCGGAACAGATCAAGATCGATCTCAAGCCCGGCACGGTGAACATCGTGTCGGTCGATAAGAAGGCGTTCAAGGGCACCGTGCCCCGGATCCAGATCACCGGTCTGCGTGTGAAGTTCGACATGTGCGCCGGGCAGTCCTTCATCCGGTCGTACTCGACACTGACCAGCTCCACCGACGACACCGACGACGTGGTCACGTACCTCG
>JAVHWG010000319.1:0-2739 GCA_032159965.1 Mycobacterium sp. | reverse complement strand
CGTCGAGTCGGCCCGGCCGCAGGATCGCCGGGTCGATCATGTCCTCGCGGTTGGAGGCGCCGATGACGATGACGTTCTCCAGCCCCTCGACACCATCGATCTCGGAGAGCAGCTGCGGAACGACCGTCGTCTCCACGTCCGAGCTCACGCCGGTGCCTCGGGTCCGGAAGATGGAGTCCATCTCGTCGAAGAACACGATCACCGGGGTGCCCTCGGAGGCCTTCTCCCGTGCGCGCTGGAAGATCAGCCTGATGTGACGCTCGGTCTCGCCGACGAACTTGTTCAGCAGTTCTGGACCCTTGATGTTGAGGAAGTACGACTTCGCCTCGCGGGCGTCCTCGCCGCGGACCTCCGCCATCTTCTTCGCAAGCGAGTTCGCGACCGCCTTGGCGATCAGTGTCTTGCCGCATCCGGGAGGCCCGTAGAGCAGAACGCCCTTGGGCGGCCGCAGCGAGTACTCGCGGTAGAGCTCCTTGTGCAGGAACGGCAGTTCGACTGCGTCGCGGATCTGCTCGATCTGGCGGGTCAGACCACCGATGTCCTCGTAACTGACGTCGGGAACCTCCTCCAGCACCAGATCTTCGACCTCGGCCTTCGGGATGCGTTCGAACGCATAGCCGGCCTTGGTGTCGACCAGCAGGGAGTCGCCAGGCCGAAGCTTGCGGGGCCGATGGTCGTCATCGAGCGGATCGACTTCCTCTTCCGGCAGGAATTCCGCGGCAACGAGGGGTTCGGCCAGCCAGACGATCCTCTCCTCGTCGGCATGGCCGACGACGAGGGCGCGGTGCCCGTCCGAAAGGATCTCGCGCAGCGTGCTGATTTCGCCGACCGACTCGAAGGTGCCTGCCTCGACCACGGTCAGCGCCTCGTTGAGACGGACGGTCTGGCCCTGGCTGAGTTCCTTGACGTCGATATTCGGCGAGCACGTCAGGCGCATCCTGCGGCCCGAGGTGAACACGTCGACGGTGTCGTCGTCGTGGGTACCGAGGAGCACGCCGTAGCCGCTGGGCGGCTGGCCCAGCCGGTCGACCTCCTCGCGAAGCGCCAGCAACTGCTGACGGGCCTCCTTGAGGGTGTCCATCAGCTTGGCGTTGCGGGCCGCCAGCGAGTCGATGCGTGCCTCGAGTTGGTGTACGTCGCGAGCGCTTCGGGCATCGCCCTGGGCACCCAACTCCGCCATTTGTTCCCTGAGCATCGCCGCTTCTCGGCGCAGCTCCTCCAATTCGGCGGCGTCGTTGTTGGCCATCGGTGCGCCGAATTCATCGGAACGCTCGGCTTCAGTCACTCTGAGCTCCCTCCCGCACCAGATAATTGATGCAGTAACACCTTCAAAGCTACCGGCGATTCAGTCTTTGTGTGTGGTGTAGGAATTCGACACACCCACAAAACTGATAGCGTCAAGCCCGAACTGGGCCAAACAAAGGGGACAACCGTGACTTTGAAAACCGTCGTTACCGGCGTGGCAGCAGCCGCCCTGGTAGCCGCAGCAGCGGGTGGTGTGACGTCCATTGCATCCACGGTGACCGCCGCACCCGCCGTCGCACCCGTCGTGTTCGGCATCCCGATGCCGGAGGCACCCCCCGCCAGTGTCGAGGATCAGTTGAACGACACGCTGGCTGCCCTGGGAGCGGCCGGTCCGTTCTCGTCCCGGCTCGCCTACATTGAGCCGCTCGGCGGCTTGACCGGCAGACTGGCCGAATCGCAGTACAACGGCCTGGTGAAGAAGGGCGTCTTCCCGCTCACCGCCACGATCAGCAATGTCCAGCAGAACGGCAACACTGCGACCGGCCTGGTTTCGGCCGTCTCTGCGAACGGCAGCCCGCATACGACGACGTTGACCTTCGCGCAGAACACGTCAAGCCCGACCGGATGGGTGTTGACGGCGGGATCCCTGCGGACCCTGTCCGCCTCGGTTTCGAGCTAGTTTCATACGCAGCATCGCAGTCCGCCTGAGCGCCGTCACCTTGGTGGCGGCGTTCTGGTTGGCTGGGTGTGCCGACGAGCGAAAGCCCGTGGCGTCGACCACGTCGACGCCCCCCACCGCGGTGGGCGCTGGTCCCGTTCAGGCTGGGCTACCAGCGCCGGAGGCATTGGCAGGCGTGATGTCGACTCTCGCCGACACTTCGGTTCCCGGTGAGCAGAAGGTCGCCCTGGTGCAGTACGCCACGGCAGCCGACGGGCCGGCCCTTGTCCAGTTCGGGCAGGCGTTGAGCGACAGCGGGTTCGCCCCCACGACTGTTACCGCCACCGATCTGACCTGGTCGACCACCCCCGGGAACGTGACCGCCGACATCACGATCGCCTCGGCGAATCCCGCGGTGAAACCGTTCACGTATCCGATGGAGTTCAGCCCCTGGCGCGACGCGTGGCAGCTGACTCGACGGAGCGCCGACCAGCTTCTGCCGTTGGGCGGAGCGTAGCCGCGGCCCGCTAGACGTTGCGCTTGCGCCGCAGCGGCGCCGGTGTGACGGTCCCTGGAGCCAGCCTTCTGGCGCTGATCAGGAACGCGGTGTGGCCGCGCATCGAGTGCTGCGGCCGCACTGCCAGGCCGACGACGTCCCATCCGCGCTGCAGGGACTCCCATGACCTCGGCTCCGTCCAACACTGCTGGGTTCGCAGCGCTTCGACGGTTCGGGACAGCTGCGTCACGGTCGCGACGTAGATGATCAGCACCCCACCCGGCACCAGCGCGCCAGCGACCGCGGCGAGGACGTCCCACGGCGCGAGCATGTCAAGGAC
>JAVHWG010000238.1:0-21139 GCA_032159965.1 Mycobacterium sp. | reverse complement strand
TTCACAAGCCCACTCGGCTGCTCCCAGGATGCAGTCGTGTCGATGACATATGACGACGTCGTCAGTGCCTTGCCATCAGGAGAAACACTTGTAGCGTTCGCCCGCTTTCACGCTGACACGATCGTGGAGTTGCGGCACCTAGCCGGGACAACCCTGTACGCCAAGATAGGCAAGTCGGTCACGATGGGCGGCGATGACGCGGTTGTCCTCGCGACATTCGCCGAGCTGACGGAACTCTGTTCCATTCCACGCCTACAGGAAGAGGGTGCCTCATCAGTGTTGCGTCCCTGAGCCAGGATCTATACGGCTTCGCCATCGAGCTGCGCCGGTTGGCCTATACCATGCCCGGCGGCCACGAGGACCCGCTCATTCGGCTGAGCGAGCGGATGGTCGGCCACGCTAGACAACAGGCTCCCGACGGCGCGCCGCCGCGGGCGTGGTCGCTGGACGCTGCCTCCTAGCTGTCGGGAAACGAACCCTCCACCAAATGGGGTTGATCTGCGGATAGGCGGGGTAGACTTAGGGTACGGATCCACGGCAGACCAAGGTCGGACCGGAAGAGAAGATTCCTCCTCTCGGCTGTGGTGCCCAGCACGAGCGCCAGGCACCCACGCGAAGCGAGGCCCATCATCTGGGCACAGCGAGGTGGGCCTGCGTCAGGCGGGGAACGCCTCTCCTGACGCCGAGGCCACATTCCACCGCGCATCATGCACGCTTGGTAACCAGGTGGTTGTGTTTCGGACGGCTCTCCTTTTCGTCAGGAGCGCCGTCCGACTCGTGTGTGGCGAGCCACGAGCGACTTCGGTCCACACCCGCCCATGCCGACCAAATTACCGGTCCGACTGGGCATCCACGTCGTGGACCGATCAGCAGAGATCACGCGAAACTTGCAGGATCCCTTGAGACGGGGCGAACTGACACTCTCTAATACCAGCCGACGGCAAGCGCGGGAGCGACCCCCGCTGCGAATCGTGGCCGCCGTACGTCACGATGGCGGCGCCCCCACCATCTGCGTCATCGCCGCCAGGATCGTCTGGCGGCCCTCGGGGTCGGTGATCAGACGACCGGACAGCTCGGTCAGATGATCGCCGTAGGCTCGCGCGTAGCGGCGTAGCAGCGCGAATGCATCGTCCACCGACAACTCTAGGCGCTGGGAGAGAAACCCTTTGGCCTGATCGACCACGATCCGGCTGGTCATCGCGGCGTTGACGTTCGGCATTACGGCCGCCGGGGTGGGGGGGCGTTCCAGGATCGCCACGCTGGCAATATGTGCCAGCGTCTGGGCCACCAGCAGATCGGCGTCGTTGAGCTCCCCGACCCCGGTGCCGAACAAGCCCAGGGCACCCAGCACGGTGTTGCCCGCGCGCATCGGCACCGCATGCACCGAAGGAAAGCCCGCGTCGGTGGCGGCCGCCACGAACCGCGGCCAGCGCGCCGCCTGGGTCTGCACGTCGGCCACCGAGATCGGCTGCCCGGTGGCGTAGCAGTCCAGGCAGGGGCCCTGGTCGGACTGCAGCTGGAACAACTCCAGGTCGTGGAGCTTCTCCGAGGTGGCGGCCATCAGTTGCAACCCGCGGCGCGGGGTGGCGAGCAGCAATCCCGCCGCCGCGACATCCAGCAGCTGCGCGCACTGCTCGGTGAGCTCAGTAAGCAGGTCGACAACGTCGTAATCGTCGAGCTGACTGTCCACCAGCGAGACAACCGCCTCCAGGACGCGGCTTTCGCGAGGTATCCCGGTCACTATCGCCCCATTCTGCCCCGCGCGCCGCCCGTCGGCAACGGAACTGGTGTCGGGCGGGCGATGAACGCGCATCAGTCGGCCTCCGAGCGTAGTCGGCGATCCAGCATGTCGCGGGCGACATCGGTGGCGCTTCGGCCGGTGACATAGGCGTGCGCGCGCAGCCGCACCAGGGCCACCGCCAGCGGACCCCAGCGATTCGGAAGGTTCCGCCTTTCACTTCGATGACGACCACTGGGAGTGCGCGCCCCAAGTCGGGAATACGGCTACCTGCCAGCCAAAATCGTCGGCGGTCATTACCACCGTTTCGCCTAAAAGGTGCGCAACAGTGCGGTTCGACCCTTCACATGCAGCTTCTCGACCGTCGAGGCGCGCAGTTCGGCCATCCGCCCACGCATCTTGTCCCCCAACGTATTCAGCTCGTCGCCACTAATCTGCACCGGTGGTGGGCACAGATCACGCTCTTCTTCGGCGGCGTGGGCGTCCAAGACCATCACGAACGATTCCCATTCCTCTTGATACGCAGGCGCATCGGGCGGCGTCCCCAAGACAACTGCCAGTTGGTCGAAAACCTGCCGATGCTCGGCATGCGCGATGGCCACCAGCTTGCTCGCCGCCTGCACCGCCGGATAGAACAATTCATCCTCGATCCGCATATGGATGTCCAACTCCACCAGCAGCTCGTCAAGGCAGTTCCGGCGCTCGCCCGAGGTGGGCGGCATCGCCGTGATCTTCTTGCACAGCCCGCGCAGCGTGTTGTGGTGATCAAACAACACGTCAAAGCCATTCATGGCGCGACCACCCCCTGCGAACCGCACACCTCGACCACTCCGGCGCGGATTCGGGTCGGGTAAACCGGCAGCGATGCTGTCGCCGGCCCCTTCAGCACATCACCGGACTGACAATCGAACCGTGAACCGTGCCAAGGGCATACGACGCGGCCACGATCGACCCACCCGTCCAACATCGGCGCGGCCAAATGCGGACAGTACTCGCCGACAGCCAAGACCTGGCCGCCGTCGCGATGCAAGACCACACCGACCCCGTCAACCTCCACCCGCTGTGGTTGACCATTGAGCGCCGCCACTGCCAGCACCGGAGTCCAGTCATCAACCTCCAGTCGAGGACCCGAGCGATCGACACCCACACCAGCCCCGTACACCAGCGCACCACCCAGGTAGCCGCTTCCGATGGTGAGGCCGTAACCCAGTGCAGTTCCGGCCATTCCACGCAGATGCCGGCCACGGCGACGGTCCCACCATGACACCGCATACAGCGCGGTCGCGACGACGTTCAAAAAGCCATGCACGATCCCCACCCGGCGAGACTCGTCGTGGGTGTGCTGCCAATCTGTCGCGCCGGTTGCTGCGGACCCTAGATTCCCGATGATCCCCACGCCGAGCACCACCCTCGACACATCGCGCAACGCGGCGCCGTGTCCGGCCAGCACGCTGGCGGCGTCCAGCGTGATCACCGCCGCCACTGCGCCGGTGGGCAAGGCCGTCAATGCCGGATGCAACGGATGACCCAACCAGGTCCCGTGCAGAGCATTGCTAACGCGTTCACGACGGCGACCGAACGCCGTGAAGATCAAAGTCAGGGCGTGCTCGAGCCGATAACTCGGGCGATCCAGCCACCGCTGACGCCCAATCGCGCCTATCGCCTGGCGTCCATAGTTTCGTGATCGTCGCGGTGCGGAACCCGGCTCGTCAACCACGGCAGTCCTCCCCCCTTCTCCCGTTGAAACCTCAGCTGTCGCGGCTGGCTGCTGAACCGCATAGAGACACGACTGTCCGCGATGGCCCCCGAATACGGTTGAGCCGTCGCTCACGTCCTCTCACACACACACGAGACGAGGGCGGCATCAGTTCAACGACAACGTGTCGCCGCACTGGCTGATGACAGAGGAATGTCAACGACGGCTGAAACCTCACCCCTTTTGGGCGGGGTGGTTTCCAGTAGTCGCTGCAACACAAGCTAAATCTGTGGAGGTTGGTGTGGCGTCGTCTCGTCGTGTTCGCAAAGGTCCAGGTCGGCGCCCGCAGTCGGCCAACGCCAGCAGTTCTTGAAGCTGTTGGCGCAAGGTTAGACGCTCGCGGCGGCGCGATTGCGGGGCTGCATCACCGCGAGCGACGCAATCCAATGCCTGACACCGACTTTGGCCCCGGTCGACTCCGAAGATGTAGTCGACATCGATGGACGCGGGATGCTCGACGATGTCATCGACCACCCGGTAGCACCGAGCCATACTCACCTAGCTTTACCGCCCGCGGCAGTGACATGACTCGTGAGTAGGGCTCGGTTCACCGGCGTTTTGTCACAGGCTGCGCTGTAGCAGCACACTCCCGTCGTCGGCGGAAACGATCTGTACCGCGGCGATGTGGTCGATCGGCATCGACGTGCTGCCGCTGGGGGTTGCCGTCACTCCGGGCAGCGCCACCCAGGTGGTCAGTCGGTTCTGACTGCCGTCGTGACCGACCACCACCATCGCCAGCTTGTCGCCGGTGTCGACCCCGTCGTGCTCAGAGGTCCCCGGCGCCTTCCCGTAGCTGCACGTCATCTCGATGCGGGTGCCCCCGCCGTGGCTGGTGATCGTCACGGTGGCAGCCAGCGTCGTGGACGCGGTGCCTGGCGCCATGGTCAGCGCGGTCGCGGTGGTCTGAGCGGGCATTGCAACCTGGTCCCCCGGATGGGATTGGACCCCGACGAGCACGCCGATCGCCAAAACCGCGGCCGCAGCGGCGGCCACCGTCCATGCCACCAGACCCGAACGGCCCCGCCGCCGACCCACCTTTGCCAGCAGCGACGTCAACAGCAGCGGGCTCAGCGGAGGCGGGGCAGCCCATTCGCCGTGGTCGATCCCGGCGACGTCGTCGCGGTCCAAAAGCGCCAGCAGCGCCGGCATGGCGCTGAGCTCACTGACGGACTCACGGCAGGACGGGCACGCGCTCATATGCGCCTCGAATTCGCGACGATCGGCGCTGGACAACGATCCCAGCACGTAGGCCGCGTCCCACAACGCGTACTCGTCGCTGACGCCCACTAGCGCCAGCGCATGCGGTGGCCGCGACGGCGTCATCGTGTGACCCCCAGTTCCTGCAGTGTCAGCCGCAATGCCCGCACCGCGTAGTGCAGCCTCGATTTTACTGTGCCTTCGGGAATATGGAGATCATCGGCGATCTGCGCCACTGTCTGCCTCAGGTAGTAGGAGCGCCAGATCACCACGCCGTGCTCGGCGGACAGCTGCGAGAACGCGTCCGCGATCAGCATCCGGTCCAGCGCGGCGTCTACCGTGTCCGGGCTGGCGCGCTCGGGGACACCGGAGTCGTCCCGCGAGCTTATTTCGTTGCGGAACCGTGAACTGCGGCTTTCGTCGATGATCATGTTGCGGGCGACCCTGAAGAGCCACGGGCGAGCCGATCGCTGGCTGTCGTCGGTTACCTCGGGATGCTGCCATGCGCGCAGCAGCGTCTCCTGAACCACATCCTCGGCGCGGGCATGGTCGCCGGTCATGCGCATGGCGTAGCGCCGCAATGGGCCGGCGTGCTCGTCGTAGAGCAGCTGCAACTGGGCGCACTGTTCTTCCATCACCGACCTCCTGCCATTAACACGAAGGTGACGACTGTTTGGTTCACCTGATGCGAGGAAAACGGCTGCTCAGAGTGGACTACCGGCCGGTCAAGAGGCGCGGCCGACTCCAACGTCGGTCGGCGAGCCGTTGACAGGTTGCGGCCCGCTTCGCGGCAGGCGGATCATCGAGCCTGCTGATCGGTCAACACACACAAGCAACCCGATCACCCGTCAACACGCCCTGCGGCGGCGCACCCGCCCGCCCGGACTACCACCGCGACCATCCATCAAGCCGCTCCCGGCGCGAAACGTCACCGAACTGGCACAGACGCCGGACTAGGAAGCGGCCAGCGGATTTATAGTCCGTCCCTGTCGGCGTTTGTACCATCAAGCTGAGTTGGTAGTTCGACGCAGATGCAGGTCAGGCGGTTGACACCGTTGGACTCGAGAAGCTCCGGCTAGCTCTACTGCGGACGATTGCCGGACGGACCCATTCCCAAACCCAGCAGCTGGGCTCATGGTCGAGCTCTGTCACTGATCCCATTGCTGGCCCAAACAAACCTTCTCGGGAAAACGCAGAAGAGAACACGACCTACCGGTGGCGAAGGGACTTGAACCTACTCAGCTACCTGGTCAGAGCATCAACCAGGCTTATCCTGCGAAACCACATCACGGTAGTTCACCCGAGCTACCGTGATATTCAGTAAGTTTGCGTCCAAAGCGTGTCCATCGGTTCCGAGAGGCAGGGGTTCAGCGGCGGTCGCCGCAAATCTGAGACACCCGCGATAGCGACAGCCCCGCCGCATCCGCAAGTTGCTCGCCCGATATGCCTAGATCAAACCCTTCCCGCGTTTGGCACTGTTGGGCCGCGCGGCGGATGAGCCCAAGTTGATCCACGTCCGAACCGAAAGATCATCGAGGTGTTTATCCACCCATCTGGTCGGAGCCGGACACCGACGGCATGTTGTTCTGAGTTTCTCCCTTCACGCGATTCTTGCCCGGGTGGTCGCGGGTCCTCGACAACGGCGGCCTGACGTGGTGGTGTCGTGCCCGCGATCGACTGCCGCCTGCCGCGGTGGCTAGCCGAATTTCCGACTCGTGGTCTGGAGCGGTGCGGACTAGCTACTGGGAGAGCCATTCTGCGTGTTAGAGACAAGGAAGCCGTCGAAGTAAAGGGTTCAGCAGCCTAGGGCGAACAGGTGAACACATTGTCCGCCAACGCAGTTGACTCATCTCCACCAGAGCTTTTGGATTGACCCGCCCGCACGTCCGCGCAACAAAGACGCGTGGGATCACGCGTTCTCGACAGCTGTCATAGAGGCTGACTAATTGACGACGTAGGGCTGACTGGCGGTTCCGAAAGTGGTGCGAGGACGGGATTTACGGCTTGGTCATTGCGGTCAGCACCGCCCGGGTGGAGGCGCGGCCATCGACGCTGATCCGTACCGCCCCGTCGGGATAGTGGCGCACGTGCAGTCCGGCGTCGTTGAACGTTTGTCGCCAGTCCCGGCCCTGCTCGGGCAGGTAGATGAAGTTAGCGTGCCCGGTGGTGGTGTAGATGCCCATCGCCGCGGTCCGGTGTTGCAGGTAGCGCCGCTCGCTGGTGATCAGCCGGATCCGTTGCTGTAGTTCGGTTTCCGCGTCGTAGCAGGCGGCGACCGCGACCGCGCTGGTGATTCCCATCCCAAAGGGCAGCTGCATCGTCCAAAGCGTCTTGGCCAGTTCGGGGGCCCCGAACCCGTACCCGATCCGCAGGCCGGCCAGGCCGTAGGCCTTGGAGAAGGTCCGCAACACGACCACGTTGGGGAAGCGTTTGATCAATGCCGGTCCGTCGATGCGGTGCTCGGGCGCGACGAACTCGATGTAGGCCTCATCGAGCAGCACCACGGTGTCGCGCGGCACCCGCCGCAGGAACCGCATGACCTCGGCGGCCGACTCCAGGGTGCCGGTCGGATTGTGCGGCCTGCACAGCACCACCACCTTGGCGTCGGCGGCGGCCTCGGCCATGGCGTCCAGGTCGTGATGGCCGTGTTTGTCCAGCGGAACGGTCAGCGGTGTGAGCCGGGCCATCCGGGCGAAGATCGGATATCCGTCGAACGTCGGCGACGTGATCACGATCCGCTGCCCGGGGGCGGTCACCGCGTGTAACACCTGCATCACCACACCGGTGGCACCCGCGCCGAGCACCACCTGTTCGTCGCGGACCCCGATTCGTCCGGCGATCAGGCTGCGCAGCTGCTCGGGTAGAAACTCCGGATAGCGGTTGGCCGCGTCGATCGACTCGATCAGCGCCGCGCGCACCGCCGGTAACGGCCCGAACGGGTTCTCGTTGAGCGACAACGCGAATGGGTCGACCGCATCGGGCAGCGCGTGTAGGACCTGCCGTGCGATGGGGTTGCCGTGCCTGCCCGATGTCATCAGTTCCGCCGTTTCGAACTGATGGGCGCGGCGCCGGGGAAGCCGCCGGCCAGGGTGTCGGTGCTCACCATCGCGGCATCGCTGACGACATCGACACGGGCGTGGGGGTGCCAGTGGAGTCCGGTCTGCTCAGCGCCACCATCCGGGTGAGCAGTGCCCGCGGCGCCGTCAGGTGATACGCGCACATCGCCCGATTCCGATGGACCGTGCCGGGATGCTCGACGACGCGGTCGACCACCCGATGGTGTCTGGTCATGTGCTCACCTACTCCCGCCCCTGCCGACGACACGACTGTCGGGTACCTGCGGTTCACCGGTTACGCGTTTTCACAGGCTGCGCGGCAGCGCATCTCGCACGCCCAGCCGGGTTGCTGCAGGGGGATTAGTCACAGGCTGACCTGCGGCGGGGTCGCGAGGTAGGCGCTGATCTGTTGGGCCAGAGGGGTCGAGTGAAGGCGGATCGCGCGCAGTGGCCCATTGGGGGGGATGCCGTAGCCGATCGCGAACATGCCGTCGCGGATGTGGGTGGCGAATCCGCCGTGCGGATGGCCGCTTTCGTCCAAGACGCCGAGGTGCCCGACAAGTCCCTGAAGATCCACACTGAACCCGGTCGCGGCGATGATCACCTCGGGCGCGACCGACGTGCCGTCGGCCAGGATCACCCGGTGAGGTTCGACCCTTTGCGCGGCGGGGACGACTTCGACGCGTCCCGCGCGTACCGCGAGGATGAGGTCGTCGGCCAGCGTGGGGATCCGTCCGTGCTGTTCGACGGTCGCCTTCATGCCGAGCGGGGGTCGGTGCAAGCCGTAGGCCGTCAGGTCGCCCCACATGAGGTGCTCGCAGACGCCGATCAGCGGATCGATTGCACGGGCGGGTACGCGGGCGAACAGCTCGAGCAGGATGTCGGACGGAAACGGCCCGATGGCCCGCCGCACCAGGTGCGGCGGCGTGCGCACCGCGAGCCATATCCGGCGCGCGTCCAGGTTCGCGAGCTGCACGGCGATGTCGGCGCCGGAATTCCCGGCGCCGACGACGAGGACGTCGCGGCCGCGGAAGGGCCACGCGTTGCTGAACTGCCCGGAATGAACCAGCTCGCCGGTGAAGTGCTCGAGTCCGGGCCACGGCGGCATGGTGGGCGTGCGGTAGTTGCCGGTAGCCAGGACGATCGCACGTGTCCGGATCTGCCCCGATGAGGTGTTCAGATACCAACCGCGGTGGTCGCGGTCCACTCGAATGACGTTGCAGCCCAGCTTGATCGTGAGGTGTTGGCGGGCGATGTAGTTGTCGTAATAGTCGACGATGGCCTCTTTGGACGGCCACCGGCCGGCTCTCACGGGGATCCGCTGCCCGGGAAGGTGCGACAGGAAGCCGTTGGTGTTCAGCCGGAAGTTGTCATACCTGGTGCGCCATGACATCGCCGGGGCCGGCGCTCTGTCGACGATCAGGGCCGCAATGCCGTGTTGGTGTTGCAGCTCGCGGGCGACCGCGAGGCCGGCGGGCCCCGCGCCGACGACGACCACCTCGCAGCCGCCTTCGATCTGGGTGGTCATGCGCTGTGATGCTCGCGGTGATTCGCGACGGCATCGGCAGGTTCGACGACGCAGCGGTCAGGGATCGGGTCGTCTTGGCCGAGCACCGTCAGCGCTGATCGCAGGCCGTCGCGGAACTGTGCGGTCGCGCGCACGGGGGCATCGTGGTCGGCGGCGACGTCGATCTGTGGACACTGCAGGTGTCGGGCGAGGGCGCGCTGCAGCCCGGGCGGCATCCGCCGGTCGTGGGTGAGGACGACCACCGCGCACGGTATCGACGGTGCGGGTGTGCCGCGCACGTCGAATCGCATCAGCTGCCTGGCGGCGCGCCACAATTGGGCGGGCGCGACATGAACACTTCGGGCAGTGGGCACGATGTTACGGCCCCGAACCCCGGCGGCGTGGGCCAGCAGTTCGCGCCGTCCTAGGGCCGTCGCGAGGGCACCGATGGCGGCGGCCACCGCGAGCCCGGCCCGAAGGTACCGGTCGTTGCAGCATGTTGCCGCACCGGCGAGGATCAGACCGGCATAGCGGTCGGGCTCGCGCTGCGCGGCGGACAGCGCAGTCGCGGCCCCCAGCGACAGGCCGACCAGGACGGGTTTGTCTGCCCCGAACTGCCCGGCCGCTGCGCGCACCGCGGCCTCAGCGTTCGCCCAGCTGAACGGTGTCGTTCGCGCGCAGCCATGACCGGGCAGGTCCGGCACTGCGACGCGATACCCCTGCGCGCGCAGCAATGTGGCCAGTGACGCCCACGACATCGATCCCGTGGACCCCAAGGGATGCAGCAACACCAGCGGTGCAGCTGCGGTCGTCTCCGAGGCACATGATGCTGACAGAGCTTCTCCCCGCGGCAATTTGGACACAAGCGGCGCGACTGCCCGTGCCGCGCTTGCTACCGGGGACACGATCCGGCACGGCTTGTGGTTCATCGGGTCAGGTGCAGCCGCCGCCTCATGGCGGTGCGCTGGTGAACCTCGCGTCGGCGTTCGGCGTATTAGCGGTAGGGAGGTTTTGATGAGTCCGGTGGTATGTGCCCCCACGGGCGTTGCGCAAAGCTGATGCCGGCACCCAACGAGCCGAGGAACCGGCCGCTTCGAATCCTCGTCATCGGAGCCGGTGTGGCGGGTATCTCGGTGGCTCGGGGCTTGCTGCGCGACGGGCATGATGTGGCCGTCTTCGAACGGCGTCGGCAGGTCCGGGCAGGTGGGGGCGCTGTCACGATCTGGTCCAATGGTGCAACGGTTCTGGATCAGCTCGGCGTCAATATGGACGGGGCCGGTCAGTTGCTGTCCGCCGTGCGGGTCGTGACATCGGCAGGTCGCGCGCTGACCACCTTGGACCTGACCACGGTGGTGGACCGGCTGGGCGCCGCGGTGCGGATGGTCCCACGTCAAGTGCTGCTGGAACGGCTGCTGGAGGGCTTTGCGGTCGAACGCATCCGATGCGACTCGCGGGCGGTCGAGGTGATCAGCACGCCCCACGGCGTGCGGGTCGAGTTCGGCGACGGCAGCTCTGCGGAGGGAGATCTGGTGATCGGTGCCGATGGCCTGCATTCCATGGTGAGAGTCAGCGCCGGGGCGCGCAGCGCGCAGTCAACGGGCTGGTGCAGCTGGCAGGGCCTTACCACCCTTGCGGACATCGACGATAAGGACGTCGCGCTGATCGCGGTCGGCGAGCATGGAAATCTCGGTGTGTGGCCGGCCGGCGGCGCCGACGTGCAGTGGTGGTTCGATCTGCCGTGGTCGCCCGACCTCGTCCGACCCCAGCGCCCGATCGACACGATCCGGTCCAATTTCGCCGGGTGGTCCGACGTGGTCGACCGAGTGCTGGCGACCTTGACCGACGACGACCTGGCCCCGTCACCGTTCCCTCACTTCCGCCATCCGATTCCGCGCCCGGGCCGCGGCGCGGTCACGTTGCTCGGGGACGCCGCGCACACGATGCCCCCCTTCCTCGCGCAGGGCACCAATCAGGCGCTGCTGGACACGATGGTGCTGTGCAAGACGCTCTCCGATTTCGGCGAGACAGCGACCGGCGGCGGTGATCTCTCCCGTGCGTTGCGCTGGTATGAGAAGACTCGCCGACGCAAGGTGATGGCGGTGTCCAAGGTGGCGTCTTTGCAGGTGTCCCAACGGGAGTCGGTATTGAGACCGGCCGCGGCGATCCCGGACCGGTTGATCACGTGGGTCCTCACCCTGTTTCTGCAATGGGCGAGTCACCACGGGATGTCCGCGCAGATCAGCCGGGACCTGCAGGCGGCGGTCACCACCCCAACAGGTCGGCGACGATGAACACGACCACGCCCAGCAAGGTGGCACCGGCGAGGGTGGCTCGGGTGGTCGACGTTGTTCGCCACCACCTGTATCGGCTTCACCAACGGCTGGCGCCCGCATCGGCGGCGATGATGGAGATGATCATTGCGGGTTGGATGTCGCAGGCGATCACGGTGGTCGCTGAGCTCGGCGTGGCCGATGCACTCGCGGACGGACCGCTGCCGATCGACGAGCTGGCGGCCAGGGTCAACGCGGATCCCGACGCGCTGTCCCGGCTGCTGCGCGCGCTGATCGGCCGGGGCGTCTTCGGCCGTCGCCGCGACGGTTGTTATCAGCTGAATTCCCTTGCCAACACGCTGCGTTCGGACGCGCCAATGTCTGCGGTATGGGCGGCTCGGTTCTACGGTTCGCGGGAGCAGCGCGAACGTTGGACGGTGCTGATCGATTCGGTGCGTACCGGCAAAGCGGTCGTCTCAGCATTGCGCGGCAAAGAGAGCTTCGCGTATTTCGACGAACACCCCGAGCTCGCCGAGCTGTTCAACTTGACGATGACCAGTATTTCGCAGATGACGACGGCGCCCATCGTCGCCGGCTACGACTTCAGTTCGTTCGGCACCGTTGTCGACGTCGGCGGCGGGCAGGGCCCGCTGCTGGCCGCCGTTCTGACCGCAGCGCCGGCATCGCGCGGCGTGCTGTACGACCTGCCCAGCGTCGTCGCGCACGCAACGGACCTGTTGCGCGAGAGTAACGTCGCCGACCGGGTCGAAATCGCGGAGGGGTCGTTCTTCGATGCCGTTCCCGGTGGTGGCGACGCGTACCTTCTGAAGAACATCGTGCACGACTGGCCCGACGAGAAGGCCGTGCAGATCCTGCAGAACGTCCGCGCGGCAGCCGGTTCCCGCGCCGCGGTGTTGCTGGTCGAATTCATCATCCCTGAGCACGACCGTGACTTTCCGGGCAACTGGGTTGATCTGGAGATGCTGCTGAACTTGGGCGCCCGCGAACGCACCGCGGCCGAATACCGAGATTTGCTCCGTCGAGCCGGATTACGGATGACGCGGGTGGTGGCGACGGCGTCCCCGCTCAGCGTGGTGGAGGCCAGAGCCGCCTAACGCCACGACCACGCGAGGCACAGGGGCCACTATGTGGTGCGCGGCGACGGATTACCCACGTCCCGTCCCGGGTGCGGAGTCCTCGCCCATCCAGCTGTGAAAGCGGCGGTCGGGATCGTAATGTGCGCGCACCGACGCCAGGCGCGCCATGTGCGGGGCGGTGATAAATCTTGCGGGGCGCCGCCCGAGGTTCTCGTCGGCGAGCGCGATACCGGTCGCCAGATGCGACATCGCGGCCATGCTGGCGCCGGGCCAGTCGCGGTAAATCTCGTCGTCGGCCGGATCGCGCCAAGCGGTGTAGAGCGCCATATAGATCTCGTCCTCTAGGCCACACACCAGGTCGGCACGGTTCGCGGACACTCCCCAGCCGGTGAAGATGAAATGCGAAGGGTGCGGTGGCATCGTCTCGATGATCTTGCCGATTCCCGGGAGTAATTTCTCGGCCGGCGCCGAGGTGAACATGTTGTCGGCGACGAATCGGTGACCCTCGGGGTAATTGGTCATGATCGTGGCATACCAATTCTGCAGCGTCGTCGGCGCATAGGGAAGGTTGATGATCGCTTGATCGGCGGACGGAAAAGTAGTCAGGGGCGCAAGAGCTTTCATCGCCTGCTCATCCGAGTCGGCGAAGACAGGACATGCGATGACGATCCCGGGGTGGTCGAGCCCGATCCCGGGAAAGCTGCGCGACGTGAGGATTTGCAGTTCGACGCTGTCGTCGATCTCCTGACTGATCGCGCGGCCCCAGGTGAACACCTCATCGGCGAGTTCGATGGGGTACATGTACATGCACGTCCCCAACACCGAAGGGCGCCGATGAAGTTGGAGCGTGAACGAGGTGACCACACCGAAGAAGCCCGTGCCCGACCCACGGGCAGCCCAATAGAGGTCAGGATGGTGGTCGGCGTCACAGTAGATGTGGTCGCCGTCGGCGGTGACGACCTGCACGCCGAGCACGCTTTCACAGGCCATTCCGATGACCCGGCTGTTCCAACCGTAGCCACCCTGCAACAGGTAGCCACCCAGGCGAATGCCTTCGCAGTGTCCGGCGGGGAAGAAAAGGTTCTGCGAATCGAGCTCGGAGGCAAAGACACTGGCCACCTTGCCCGGCCCCACCTGGGCGGTCATCCGCTCGGTGTCAACGGTGCACTGATCGAGGCGGCTGACGTCCAGGAGCAGACCGCCGTCACGGAGATGATTGGCCGCCCAGCTGTGTCCTCCCGAGCAGACGCCGACACGATGGCCATGAGCGCCCGCGTAGCGGATCGCTGCGACCACGTCGTCGACGGTGTGGGCGTGGACGATCACATCGGGAAAGCGGTCTGGAACAAGGCCATTCCACACCGTTGCTCGGCGGGCATCGTCGTAATCCTCTGCCCCGCGAAAGTAGATCGTGTCACTAAACGTTGCCTTCATTTGCATCCCTTGGTTTCGCACGCCGGCATGACGGGCCGGATTTCGGACACACCGGTACCGCGGCCCGACGCCGAGGTGCTGTCCCCCACCACTGGCACGAATTCGCGGTGTCGTGGGTTCACCGCACCGAGCGAGGCGGACCGACAACGACGTGAGTGCTCCGGATCGACGAACGGCGTCGGGATCCCAGGACGATCACCGGTCAACGCGTCGGCGTCCTCGGACCCGAGCGGCAGATCGTGGCCCTCCGATGGATGTCGCGTATTCAGTCGGGCGTGGGTCGCTGCGGCGTCACCGCCGCCGATGCCACTCGTCCTGTGTCATGGCGTCCATGCGGGCCTGGGTGCGCTGTCCCCACTGCGGCGACAGCGCGTGCATTAGGGCGGGCCAGTCCACCACCCACATCGGACGGTACCTGCCGGCCGATGACTCGCGGCTGCGGGCGATGGCGCTTGCCACATCGGAGATGATCCAGTAGACGAGCTCGCTCGGGTCGGCGGTGGCGCGCAATCCTCAACGTCGGCAAGCCCTGAGGGGTCTGCGGCGAACGGGAGCAGCAGGTCAACTGGTGCCGGGCGCCTCAACGAGACGAACTCAAGCGGGTCCGGCCCGGGCGAGGTGCGACTGGACCTGGACCAATTATTTGGTTACCTTCGGAGACTAAGCTTGCGACTGTAAGCCGTGGTCATTCACCGCCGCACCAGGCAGATAGGAGAGGCCGTGTCGAGTCCCATCTCCACGGGCGCAGAGCTGCCGACCATGCCGCACCCTCGTGCCGCGGGCTGTCCCCTTCTGCCCCCGTCTGAGTTCGCCGAATGGCGCAACACGGGGGGCCTGCGCAGGGCGATGAACTTGTTTCTGGGTCAGCCGGCATGGGTGCTCAGCCGATACGAGGACATTCGGGCCGCCCTCACCGACCCGCGGTTGAGTGCCAAGACTATCCCGGAGGCGATGATCGCGACCGGCAAGGCGGACGACCAAGCTGTGCTTTTCCCGCGGACCGACGATCCCGAACACAACCGGTTGCGGCGGATGCTGACCAGGGATTTCACCGTGCGGCGGGCCAAGGAGATGGCGCCCGATATCCAGAGACTGGTCGATGGACTCGTCGACAACATCATCGCCGCGGGACCGCCGTGCGACTTCGTCCGCGACTTCGCGCTGCCGGTGCCGTCGCTGGTGATCTGCCTGCTGCTGGGGGTGCCTTATGAGGATCATGACCGTTTTCAGGAGCACAGCACCGGTGCACTCGATACCACTACGACCGAGGAGCAGAAGGTCGCCTCGATCATGGCGATGTTCAGTTACATCTACGAACTGCTGGAGCGCAAAAAGGTCGAACCGGGCAACGATCTATTGAGCCGGCTGATGAACGACAACGTCGCCAACGACGAGATGAACGTCGCGACGGCCGCGATGACTGGCTTCATCATGCTGCAAGCCGGCCATGAAACGACGGCCAGCATGATCGCGCTGGGAACAATGCTGCTGCTGGATCACCCGGACGTGATGACCCGATTGCGGGAGAGCGACGACCCTGCGCTGCACCTCAAGACTGTCGACGAGTTGTTGCGCTATCTGACGATCGTGCACAGCGGGCTGGTCGACCGGGTGGCGACTGAAGACATGGAGATTCACGGACAACTCGTCCGCACTGGTGAGCACGTGATGATGAATCTGGTCGCCGGCAACTTCGACAGCGCATTCGTCGACAACCCCAACATCTTCGACATCGAGCGAAACGCACGCGGCCATCTCGCTTTTGGGTACGGCGTCCACCAGTGCATCGGCCAGAACCTGGCCCGCCTGGAGCTACAGATCGCGCTGACCACGGTCGCGCGCCGGCTGCCGAACCTGCAGCTGGCGGTGCCCGTTGAGGAGCTGAGATTCATGAACGACCAAGCGATCTACCGCATGGAGGAGATGCCCCTCACCTGGTGACAATGGTGTTCGCGAACATCGCCGCGGCCAACCGGGACCCGGCGATCTACGACGAAGTCGCTTGCCAACCCTTCCAACATGATCCGGCACAACACCGTTGCGACTTGATCGCTGGGTTCGTCGTGCCTGATGACCTCCAGTCCAACGTGAAGCATTGTCTGACAGAACCGGTCCGCAAGCGTCGGTAGGTCTAGGTCGGATCTGAGGTAGCCGCCGCTCCACTTTGCAACACGCAGCGCCCGCAGCATTGCTGCATAAATGGCCGATGGAGGACGGTGCATCAGCTCGGTCAGGTCGGGGTCCGTGCTGGGCGCCTCGTAAAACGACATTTGCAAAGCACCCCGGTTCTCAACTGCACCCCGAGCGATGGCGCATCCCAGCTCAGTGATGAGTTCGGAGGCCGGCAGGGTCTGTGCTTCGTCGATAGTTGCCAGAGCGTCGGTGCCTATCCGGTCCATCGTGGCGTGGTAGCGACGAAAGAGCTCGATCAGCAGGGCTTCTTTGGATTCGAAATGATGATACAAGCTGCCCGCCAGAATGCCTGCGGCGTCGGCGATCTGGTAGATCGACGTTCGCACACCCGTCGACGCAATCAGGGTATTGGCGATCTCTAAGATCTGGGTGCGCCGTTTAGTCTCCGTGTTATCGGAGGTTTGCGCGCCGACGTCGAGGCCGACGCGGTCGCCGTCCCGCTGCGCGGTCACGCCGGAAGGGTCCGCGCGAGTGATGCCGTGGCCGCCGACGGGGTTAAGCGCACGGCGATCCGTGATCTCTCGGCGGCCACGCCTGGCAGGCACTCGCAGTGTTCACGCTTGTCGTACTCCTGTCGCCTGTCGAACGCTAGACGCGCACCGGCTCTGTGGGTCCACCTGTATCGTGCAATTTACGCCGACGATTTGCCGACGCCTGTTACCCGGTGTGGATTCAACGTCCAGTTTTTCAGCCCTCAGGACGCGCGTGGTGGCGTACCAAACCTCAGCCGGTGGTGACGGGCAACTTCGCCCATCCGCGCACACTTGTGGTGTGTGCCATCGCAGCGTTGTCGTAGTCGACGGTCCAATCAGGCCAGCGCTGAAGAACCTCCTCCAGCGCTACCCGGGCCTGCATGCGGGCCAGCGCGGAGCCCATGCAGAAATGCAGTCCCTGCCCGAAGCTGAGGTGTGCGCCCCTCCGGTGGATGTCGAAGCGCTCTCCATCCGGGAAGTGGCGTTCGTCCCTGTTCGCTGACCCGTTGAGCAACAACATGATCGAGCCTTTTGGAATCTTCTCGCCGCGGCATTCGACATCGTGAGCGACATATCTGCCCTGGACCGGTGAGGGGGCCTGATACCGCAGCACCTCCTCGATCGCATTCGGGATCAAGGAGGCCTGGACGCGGGCTTAGCAGCAGAACTCGCCTTGACGCGGCTGATTACCAATCGGCTCGCCAACGAGGGGCTGAGTCAGCCCCAAATCGAGGATGTCTTGGACAGACCTAACATGTTGGGGCGCTTGTGCGAATACTGGGTGCGCCGCAACGGAGAAGGTGCTCTACCAGAGCGCTACTATTCGCGGCTGGTCAAACCCCGAAATGACGCCACGCACACTGCGGAGGTGGCAAGCCGCGATCAGGTCAGGGACGGGATCGCCGTCGCCGCTGAGATTGTCGGTATAGCGCTGCCTCTGTAGGATTTCGGAGTCTCAAATTAGAGCACATCTGCGGCACTCATCGCACCCGTTGCAGGGCGGTGATTTCGCACGTCGCGAGGTCTCAGAACTTCGTCTCACAATCACGCGTCTCGTCTTCCACCCCATAGTAGTAATGAGACGCCTGCCGGGATCGAAACGAGCATCCAAGAAGGGCCGCCGTCATGGCATCGCGTCAGCCCACGCCGAGAACGCTCTGGACATGCACCTAACCCGGGTATCCAAGAACTGTCTGCGTCGGCAGGGTTTGTCTTGGCCGACAACGCGATTCGGGCCTCTACTATCGTCGTTGACCCCCATGACAACGATTACGTCATTTCGGGCGGGGCACGAAATCCAGTGGTGCCCCGGCGGGGATGAGGGGTTCTTGGGCGACGCTTTGTTTGAACTCGGTGAGTAGGCGTCCGAAGTGGGCCATGGTCCAGGTGTGTAGGTGGACGGGGTTTAACGGTTCGCGTTCCTTCGGGTCGGTCATCAGGTTCACGATGTGGGGGAAGGACAGGGGTAGCACAGGGTCGGTCATGTATTTCTGTTCGACCAGCGCCAGTTTGAAGTTCTGCCACTTGACGCCGTAGATCTGTTCGCCGTTCCAGTAGATGAAGCCATCGCGGTTAGATGCTTCCTGCTGACCGGACAGGAAGGCGGTCTGATTCTTCCCGTCAATCACCCGGTCGCCGGGTGCTTGGAGTCCGGTCATCGCGAGCAGCGTGGTGAACCAGTCGGTGACATGCATGACCTCGTTGCTCACCACCCCCTCGGCGACGTGACCCGGCCAACGGGTGATGCACGGGGTCCGCAGCGACCCTTCCATGCCGGTGAAGTAGGAGCCGTCGAAGAACCCGGCGGTTCCCCGGTGCAGCAGCATCTCTTCGTTGCCGTTGTCACCGGCGAACACCACGATGGTGTCGTCGGTGAGTCCGAGGGCGTCGAGCTTGTCGAGCAGAGCACCGAAGTCACCGTCCAGTTGCAGCAAGCAGTCGGCCCAGTCGCCGTTGCCGCTGGTGCCCTTGTACTCGTCGCGCGGCACGCAGGGCAGGTGCATCAAGGTCGGGTTGTAGTAGAGGAAGAACGGCGTGTCCTTGGCGACGCGGTCATCGATGAAGTCGAAGGCCCGGCGCAGGTACTCCACGTCGGCGTTGCGTTTCACGTCGTAGGTCAGCTGATCGCATTCTGTCGGCGGGTGGCCTTTGGTGCTTTCCAGCATGTGCGACACCGGGTCGCGGGTGGGGTCATACCAAGGGTCGGTCTCCCAGAGTGCTTCGTCGTAGGAGTGTTCCGGCCCGTACCAGGCGTCGAATCCGTGATCGGTGGGCCAGCGGCCCTCTTCGTCGCCGACGTGCCATTTACCCAGACATGTGGTGGCGTAGCCGGCCTCGGAGAAGAGGTCCCCCAGGGTGCGTTCCCAGCTGACCAGGCCGAATGGCATGCCATGTCCGGAGGCGGTGTGGTTGCCTGACCGGATCGCGTGGCGTCCGGTCAGCAGTGCCGAGCGGGTGGGGGTGCACTGGGCTTCGGGCGCATAGTTCAACAGTTGGAAGCCCTGCTTGGCGAAGTCGTCGATGCGTTTGGTGTCGGCACCACGCAGGATTCCCCCGCCATAGCATCCAAGTTCACCGAAGCCGAGGTTGTCGACGTGGAAGAACACCACGTTCGGCGACGTAATTTCCGGCATGTGGGCCTCCTCTGCTACTAGCGGCAGCCGCCAACAGTATGTATGTAGCACTACGTGCCCCACGTGGATTCGGCGTCGAACCGGTAGCACGGTTTCCGGGATCGATCGCTTAGTGCGAGATGCGGGCATCGCGGCTTCCTGCGGCGAACGTCTGCTATGACATCGACGGCAGCCTTCATCGATGGGAACAGTTCACGCCGTAGCGGTACGGGGTCTGGTAGCCCAGGGCCGAGTGCAGGTGGTGGTTGTTCTATGCGTACTTCCAGTCGGATCATGGCCCGGGCGTGGGCCAGTGACCAGAAGACGTTGATGTTGAGGCACTCGTCGCGGACCCGAGAGTTGAACGACTCGACGTAGCCGTTGCGCCAGGGCTCGCCTGGCGGGATGAAGTGCAACCCGACTTGGTCACCGGCCCAGTCGGTCATTGCTGCACAGGCTAATTCGGGTCCATTGTCACAGCGCAGCACGGCGGGATAGCCGCCGCGCTGAAGGGCAAGACGATCGAGCTCACCGGTTACCAACAGTGGCGCGACGCTGGCGGCGGCTACTTCTGAGCCAACAGGCGCGGTGGGTCAGTCAAGCTACTTCAAGCTAGCGGCTTACGCGTAGCTCCCCATCGGGACCATGCCAAATCATGGGGGAGATTTTGCCCCGGCAAGTGTTTGCGCGGTGGTATTTCCCATGTCAACATGCCTCACCTAGTAGGTCTTAGGAATACTTATTCATTGGAAGTTGTTCTTATGCATATGAGTCACTATCCGGAACAGCTCCTGCTGCCGCTCGAATCCCAAGTGGCACTGAACAGAAGATGAGCACCCGTGTGGGGTATACCCGAATCAGCACGGTGGCGCAGACACTAGATCAACAGAACGCCGCGCTCAATGCCGCTGGCGTAACCAAGATCTTCGCCGACACGATGTCGGGTGCACGAGATGATCGCCCAGGCCTGGCAGCCCTGATGGACTACGTCCGAGCCGGCGACACGGTCGTGGTGTGGAAGCTGGACCGGCTTGGGCGTAACACCCTGCACATCCTGGAGACGGTCAAGGCGCTGACAGATCGCGGCGTCACGCTGATTTCCACCACCGACGGAATCGACTCATCAACGGCGGCTGGCCGCATGGTCATCGGAGTCCTCGCCAGCATGGCGGAGTTCGAGCGCGAACTCGTCAAGGAACGAACCGCTTTGAAGCGCGCAGCTTCTCGGGCCAACGGCACAAAGTTCGGACGGCGTAAGAAAGTTGCCGACCCTACTCACATCACCACGGCACTACGGATGAAGGCCGACGGTCACACCGCACGAGACATCGCCAAATACCTCGGGGTCAGCCGGGCCACGCTCTATCGGTACTTGGCCAAAGAGGCGGCGTAACCCCCGGCGGGGGCATCGATTACACAATTTGCCCCCAGCGGGGGTGACGACATGGCTGCTTACCCCCGGCGGGGGTATCCAAGTGCCTTCACCCCCGTCGGGGGCAACTCGACTATTCAGTAGATGAAGGGAGTCTGCCAATGGAACTGACGACCGCTCAACTCGACCGTGCCGTCGGTGTACTGCTGGCCACCGCAGCGGGTGATGCCTTGGGTGCGCCATACGAATTCGGTCCGCCTCGCGGCCCAGAACTTGAGGTCGCCATGGTTGGAGGCGGAGGCTTCAGCTGGAAACCCGGTGAATGGACCGACGACACCTCCATGGCCATCGCCATCGCTGAAGTGGCCGCAACTGGTGCCGACTTGCGTGACCAAAAGGCACTTGACGCCATCGTTCACCGCTGGCACGAATGG
>JAVHWG010000108.1:0-10461 GCA_032159965.1 Mycobacterium sp. | reverse complement strand
TGAGCACCTGCGCGTTCTGGCCGGTTCCGCCGACCGCCCAGCCGCATTCCATCGACGTGCGCGATGTCCCTCCCGTGCTGGTGATCTCGACGACCGGTGACCCCGCAACGCCCTATCAGGCCGGAGTCGACCTGGCTCACCAACTGGGCGGAGGGCTTCTGACCTTCGACGGCACTCAACATACGGTTGCCTTCGAGGGTCACAACTGCGTCGACGACGTCGTCGCGCGCTACCTTGTCGACCTGGCGTTGCCGCCGAAGGGAGCGCGGTGCTGACACCCGATATACGCCGGTTGAACGGAGAGTTGTGTTGACAGCCAGAGTGTGGGCCTGCGTTTCCGTTACGGCGCTGCTGATCTCGTCGTGTACCAACCTCGTCAACGGTGAGCCGAGGATGGCGCATCCCGATGCCGTCACCGTGGCACCGCCGACGTCGGGCACCGCCGCGCCACCGCAGGCGCCGAAAATCAAATGGAGTCAGTGCGATGTCGGTCCGCTGCCCAAGGGCGCCGAGTGCGGAGAGCTGGCTGTACCGATCGACTACGGCAAGGCTGGCGGACCCGAAGCGACCATCGCGGTGCTCCGGTTCGGTGCGACCGGCAAGAAGATCGGTTCGCTTCTCTTCAATCCCGGTGGACCCGGGGGCTCCGGTGTCGAACTTGCCGCGGGCATTGTGCGGGCGCTGCCCGATGAGATCCGGCGAAGTTTCGACATCGTCGGGTTCGATCCGCGTGGCGTGGCGCTGTCGCGGCCGGCGGTCCGGTGCAACTCAGACGCCCAGAATGACGAGGAACGAACCCTGCCCGACGTCGACTACAGCCCCGCGGGGGTGGCCGCCATCGAGCAGCGCACCAAGGACTACGTGCAGCGCTGCGTGGACAAGATGGGCATGGACTTCTTGGCGAACGTCGGCACCGCAAACGTGGTCAAGGACTTGGATGCACTGCGTATTGCACTGGGAGACAACAAGTTGTCCTACGTCGGCTTCTCCTATGGCACGGAGATCGGGGGAGCGTACGCGGAGGCCTATCCGCAGAACGTAAGGGCGATGGTGCTCGACGGCGCGGTCGACCCCGACATCGACCCGCTGGAATCCAACCTGCAACAGCTGGAAGCCTTCCAGAAGGCGTTCAACGACTTTGCGGCCGACTGCGCCAAATCCCCCGACTGCCCACTCGGAACGGACCCGACCAAGGCCAGCGACGTGTACCGCTCGCTGGTGGGACCTCTGGTGGACACGCCGGCGAAAACGCATGACCCCCGGGGCTTGAGCTATTCGGACGCGATCACCGCGACCATCGAGGCCATGTACTCGCCGTCGTCGTGGGGCACGCTGACCAGCGGCCTGCAAGATCTCGCTTCCGGTGAAGACCCCGACGATCTCCTCGAACTCGCGGACGGCTATTGGCAGCGCGGCCCGGACGGGTCCTACAACAACTTGGCCGACGCGAACAATGCCATCAACTGTGCCGACGAGAAGTACCCATCGGACCCGCAAGCATGGGCGGACGCCGACAAGCGCGCCCGTGAAGTTGCACCGGCGTTCGCCTACGGCGACTACACCGGAAAAGCACCGAGGGATACATGTGTCTTCTGGCCGGTCTCGGGAAAGACTGCACCGCACAACCTTTCAGCGCCAGGATTGGCCCCGGTGCTCGTCGTCTCCTCGACCGGAGATCCCGCCACGCCGTACGCGAACGGCGTCAACCTCGCAAAGCAACTCAACGGAGTTTTGCTGAGTGTCGACGGCACTCAGCACACAGCCGCCTTCCAGGGAAACGAGTGTGTCGACGACATCGTGACGAAGTACCTGGTCGACTTGACGACTCCGCCACCTGACACGAAGTGCTGACGCAGGCCTCCTAGATAACGTTTCGCTACCACCATGCCCACCGGCGGCCGGAATCGGTGCGGGGCGTGCGAACATGGTCGCCATGCTGCGGGGGATCCCTCTGTGCCTGATGGCGCTGACTTTTGCTGTGACGGGCGTCATCGCTCCTCCGGTCACATCGGCTGTGCCTGGCGCGCAACCAGTTTGGGGCAGTTGCCAACGTTGGTTCGGCAACACCGGCGATGTCCCCACCGCACAGTGCACGACAGTCTCGGTGCCCGTCGACTACAGCAGGCCGGCAGGGGCCCAGGCGCAGCTGGCGGTGATCAAGGTACCTGCCCGGGGCCAGCGGATCGGCGTGCTGATGGTCAACCCCGGTGGACCCGGTCAGTCCGCGGTGGACACCGTCGCCGGCATGGCTTCGGCGTTCGGGGACAACGAGATAACGCAGCACTTCGACCTCGTGGGTTTCGATCCGCGCGGGGTCGGTCATTCGACACCCGAGGTGAGATGCCGGACCGACGCCGAGTTCGACGCATACCGCAAGGAGCCGCTGGTCGATTACAGCCCGGCGGGTGTGGCGCACATCGAGGACCTGTACCGCCAGTTCGCCGCCGAGTGCGTCGACCGGGTAGGTGCCGAATTCCTGGCCAACGTGGGAACAGTCAACGTCGCACGCGACATGGACGCGGTGCGACAGACCCTGGGCGAAGCCCAAGTGAACTACCTCGGCTTCTCGTACGGCACTCAGCTCGGCACGGCGTACGCACAGGCGTTCCCGCAGAACATCCGCGCCATGGTGCTCGACGGCGCGATCGATCCGCAGGTCGACGCCGTGGAAAAAAATGTGCGTCAAATGACTGGATTCCAAAGGGCATTCGACGATTTCGCCGCCCAGTGCACGGCCAATGCCGACTGCCCCCTGGGTCAGGATCCGGCGAAGGCCGTCGATCAGTACCATGCGCTGGTCAATCCATTGGTAGCGAATCCGGGAAAGACGCTGGACTCACGCGGGCTGTCCTACCAGGATGCGATCACCGGCACAGCCAATTCGCTGTACACGCCGCGCTTCTGGGAATTCTTGGCAAACGGTCTCGGCGCGCTTGCCCACGGCACCGAAGCCGAGGAACTCCTGCTGCTGGCCGACGACTATCAGGGCCGCGACAAGTCGGGTCACTACACCAACCTGCAGGACGCGTTCACCGCGATCCGCTGCGTCGATTATGTGACGCCCACCGATCAGGCGACCTGGGTGGAAGCAGACCGGCGGGTTCGCGAGGCGGCGCCGTTCATGAGCTATGGCACCTTCACCGGCTTCGCCCCTCGTGACGTGTGCGCGTTCTGGCCGGTGCCCCCGACGAGCATGCCGTACGTGGCCGTTTCGCCGGGGCCCAACAAGGCCGTGGTGGTCTCGACGACGCATGATCCGGCCACGCCGTATCAGGCCGGGGTCGACCTCGCGCGTCAGCTTCAGGCGTCGCTGATCTCGTTCGAGGGCACTCAGCACACGGCGGTGTTCAAGGGCAACCAGTGCATCGACAGCGCGGTGGTCAGGTATCTGGTCGACCTCAGCCCGCCCGGCGATCTGCACTGCTAGCAGGCGCGTAACACAGAATTAACAGCCGGAACCTACGCTCGCGTCATGGACCGTCAGAAGGAATTCGTCCTCCGTACGCTGGAGGAACGCGACATTCGGTTCGTCCGGCTGTGGTTCACCGATGTGCTCGGATACCTCAAGTCGGTCGCGATCGCGCCGGCCGAACTGGAGGGCGCCTTCGAGGAGGGAATCGGGTTCGACGGCTCGGCGATCGAAGGCTTCGCGCGGGTATCGGAGTCTGATTGCGTTGCCCGCCCCGACCCCTCGACGTTCCAGGTACTGCCATGGACCACCAGCGCGGGCCAGCAGCACTCCGCGCGCATGTTCTGCGATATCACGATGCCCGACAGTTCGCCGTCATGGGCGGACTCGCGTCACGTGCTGCGACGCCAGCTGGCCAAGGCCAGCGATCTGGGGTTCTCCTGCTACGTCCATCCGGAGATTGAGTTCTTTCTGCTGAAGAACACAGAGGACGACCTCACGGTTCCGGTCCCCGCGGACACTGACGGCTACTTCGACCAAGCCGTTCACGAGGCGGCGCCGAACTTCCGGCGCCACGTCATCGACGCGCTCGAGTCCATGGGCATCTCGGTCGAGTTCAGCCACCACGAGGGCGCGCCGGGGCAGCAGGAGATCGACCTGCGGTACGCCGACGCGCTGTCGATGGCCGACAACGTGATGACGTTCCGCTATCTGGTCAAGGAGGTCGCCCTCGGGGAGGGCGTGCGGGCCTCGTTCATGCCGAAGCCCTTCAGCGAATACGCGGGCTCCGCGATGCACACCCACATGAGCCTGTTCGAGGGCGAGGAGAACGCGTTCCACAGCGCCGACGACCCGCTGCAGCTGTCCGACGTCGCCAAATCGTTCATCGCAGGCATCCTCGAACATGCCACCGAGATCAGTGCCATCACGAACCAGTGGGTGAACTCCTACAAGCGCCTGGTGGTTGGTGGTGAGGCGCCGACGTCGGCCTGCTGGGGCGCGGCCAACCGCTCAGCGCTCGTCCGCGTGCCGATGTACTCGCCGCGCAAGACGTCGTCGCGGCGCATCGAGGTTCGCAGTCCCGATTCCGCGTGCAACCCGTACCTGACGTTCGCTGTGCTGCTCGCCGCAGGGCTGCGCGGCGTGGAGAAGGGGTACTCGCTGGGGCCGCAGGCCGAGGACAACGTCTGGAGCCTCACCCCCGAGGAACGCAGCGCGATGGGCTACAAGGAGCTGCCAGGCAGCCTCGGGGTCGCGCTTGCCGAGATGGAGACCTCGGAGCTGGTCGCGGAAGCGTTGGGGGAGCACGTGTTTGACTTTTTCCTTCGAAACAAGAAGACGGAGTGGGAGAACTACCGTCGCCAGGTGACCCCGTACGAACTGAAGACCTACCTGTCCCTCTAGCCTGTCCGATACCGTCGAGGCGTGCCCAAACCCGCCACGCAGCGTCCCCGGTTGCCCAGTGTGGGGCGGCTCGGGCTGGTCGAGCCGCCCGCGCGGGCTGATCTGGACCGGCTGGGTTGGACCTCCGATGACTACGTCGAGCTGCTCTGGTCGCTGTCGCGTGCACCCGACGCCGATGCCGCGCTGCGCGCGATGGTGCGCATAGCCGATGCGCTGGGGGACGGATACGAGGAGCTGAACGCCGCGCTGCTGAAGGACCGGTCGCTGCGCGGGAGGTTGTTCGCTGTGCTCGGCTCGTCATTGGCTCTGGGTGACCACATGGTGGCCAACCCGCGCACCTGGCATCTGCTGGCAGGCGGAATCGTGTTGCCGGCGGCCGAGCAACTACGCCGTGGATTCGTCGACGTCGCGGTCCAAACACCGGCCAACGCAACGCTTTCCGCTCTGCGTCTGACGTATCGGAACCGGCTCCTGGTGCTGGCCGGCCTGGACCTCGCCCCAACGGTGGAAAACGAACCGGTATTGCCGCTGACGACGATCGGCGCCCATCTGTCCGATCTGGCCGACGCCGCGCTGGCAGCATCGCTGGAACTGGCGACGATCCGAGTGTGCGGGGACGGGGCACGGCCGCTCCTTGCCGTCATCGCCATGGGCAAATGCGGTGCGCGGGAACTGAACTACGTCAGCGACGTCGACGTGATCTTCGTCGGCGCGACGGCAAACGCGTTGGAGACGCGGGTAGCGGGGGAGACCATGAGGCTCGCGTCGGAGGCGTTCTTCGAAGTCGACGCGGCCCTTCGACCGGAGGGCAAGGCCGGTGCGCTGGTACGCACACTCGAGTCGCACGTCGCTTATTACCGGCGGTGGGCCAAGACGTGGGAGTTCCAGGCCCTGCTCAAGGCGCGGCCGTCGGCAGGTGACGCAGAGCTCGGTGAGCAGTACGTGGCCGCGGTGATGCCGATGGTATGGTCCGCCTGCGAGCGTGAGGACTTCGTGACGGAGGTGCAGGCGATGCGGCGCCGAGTCGAGGAGCTGGTGCCCGCCGACGTTCGTGACCGGGAGCTGAAGCTGGGCACAGGCGGCCTGCGCGACGTGGAGTTCGCGGTTCAGCTGCTGCAGCTGGTGCATGGCCGCAACGACGAGAGCATGCACGTCGCGTCGACGGTCGACGCGCTGGCAGCGCTGGGCGCCGGCGGCTATGTCGGTCGTGACGACGCGGCGAACATGGCCGCGTCGTATGAGTTCCTCAGGCTCCTCGAGCATCGGCTGCAGCTGCACCGACTCAAGCGCACGCACATGCTGCCGCGCTCCGACGACGACGAGGCGATGCGCTGGCTGGCCCGCGCCGCCCACCTGCGGCCCGACGGCCAGCACGACGCGCTCGGTGTGCTTCGCGAGGAACTCAAGCGGCAGAACCGACGGGTGTCGAGGCTGCACGCCAAGCTGTTCTACCAGCCGCTGCTCGAATCGGTCGGGGGCAGCCTCGAGTTCTCCGAGGGGATGCGCCCCGAAGCCGCCGAGCGTCAGCTCGCGGCGCTCGGTTATCAGGCGCCGAAAAACGCACTGACTCATCTTGGGGTGCTGACCGGTCACAGTGGGCGCCGCGGCCGGGTGCAGAGAGTGCTTCTGCCCACGCTGCTCGACTGGCTCTCCGACACGCCCGACCCGGACGCCGGGTTGCTCTCGTACCGCAAACTCAGCGACGCGCTGTCCGATCAGCACTGGTTCCTGTCGACACTGCGCGACGAAGGCGCCGTGGCCAAGCGGCTGATGCACGTGCTCGGCACTTCTGCGTACGTCCCCGAACTGCTGATCCGTGCACCCGAGGTCATTCGCGCCTACGCCGACGGGCCTGCCGGCCCGAAACTGCTCGATGCCGAGCCCGAGCAGGTGGCACGCTCGCTGCTGGCAGCGGCGGCACGGCACTCCGACCCGGTGAAGGCGATCGCCGCCGCGCGCGGACTGCGCAGGCGCGAGCTGGCCCGGATCGCTTCGGCGGACCTGCTCGGGCTGCTCGACGTGCGGCAGGTGTGCGCCGCGCTGACGACGGTGTGGGTGGACGTGCTGCAGGCGGCGCTGGATGCGGTGGTCAGAGCGCACACTCCGGAGTCAGGACCCGCGCCTGCGCGTATTGCGGTGATCGGAATGGGTCGGTTGGGCGGGCGCGAACTGGGATACGGCTCCGACGCCGACGTCATGTTCGTGTGCGAGCCCGCCGAGGGTTTCGATGAGTCCAGGGCCGTCCGCTGGTCGACCACGATCGCCGAGCAGGTTCGTGCCCTGCTGGGAACACCGAGCGTCGACCCGCCGCTGGAAGTGGACACCGGGCTGCGGCCGGAAGGGCGCAGCGGACCGCTGGTGCGGACGCTGAACTCCTACGCCGCCTACTACGGGCAATGGGCGCAACCGTGGGAGATTCAGGCCCTGCTGCGTGCGCACTGCGTCGCCGGGGACGAGGAACTCGGACAACGGTTCCTGTTGATGGCGGACAAGACGCGGTATCCGGCCGGCGGCGTGTCCGCCGAAGCCGTCCAGGAGATTCGCCGGATCAAAGCCCGCGTGGACGCCGAGCGGTTACCGCGCGGCGCGGACCCGAACACACATACCAAGCTCGGGCGGGGCGGACTGGCCGACGTCGAGTGGACAGTGCAACTCCTTCAACTTCGGCACGCACACAAAGTGCCTGCGCTGCACAACACTTCGACGCTGGAGACGTTGAATGCGATCGGCGCAGCGGAGCTGATCTCAGAAAGCGACGTCGACCTGCTTCGGCAGGCGTGGCTGACGGCGACCCGTGCGCGCAATGCGCTCGTGCTTGTGCGGGGCAAACCGACGGATCAGTTGCCGGGGCCTGGCCGCCTGCTCAACGCCGTAGCCGTCGCGGCAGGCTGGTCGGAGCCCGACGGTGGCGAGTTTCTGGACCACTATCTGCGTGTCACACGTCGGGCAAAAGCGGTGGTACGCAAGATATTCGGCAGTTAGCGCCGCCGAAAGCGGCTCATCAGCCCCGGCCGCTGTGCGGGAGCTGCGTATTCCGTGGTCCGTCCGCCCCCGCGCACCCGTCCCCGCATCCGCGACTCCACGGCAATGCTTCCCGGGCCGACGAACACCAACAGGAGGAACGCGAAGCAGTAGAACACTGCCGGTTCGCCGCCGTTCTGCATCGGCCAGAATCCCTTGGCTCCGCCATCTTCTCCCGGCCAGTGCATCCAGAAGTACGCCACGGCCATGGTGCCCGAGGCGAGGAACGCTGCCGGGCGGGTGAAGAAACCGACCGCGACCAGCAGTCCGGTCACGAATTCGATGAGGCCAGACCACCATCCGGGCCAATCACCGACCTCGATGGGAACGGGGGTCGCCACCGGCCAGTCGAAGAGCGTCGACGAGCCGTGCATCAGGAAAAGCAGACCGACCACTAGACGGAACAGGCTGAGCACCGCGGGCGAATTGCCGGCGAGTCTGGATTCGAGGCGTGGAGACGTCATGGCGGCGAGGTTACGCGTTGTCTGTGAAGTTGTGGAGACCTCACTGTCACAGTTCCAGCATCACGGTGACCGGACCGTCGTTGACGAGGTCGACTGCCATCCGGGCGCCGAACACACCGGTGTGGACCACGGCTCCCAATCCGCGCAGCGAGTTCACAAATGCGTCGATAACAGGTTCGGCGACCGGGCGTGGCGCCGCCGCGTTCCACGACGGCCGGCGCCCTTTCTCGGTGTTGGCGTAGAGGGTGAACTGGCTGACCACCAGGATCGGCGCGCCGACATCGGCTGCCGACTTCTCGTCGTCGAGAATTCTTAGGCGCCAGAGCTTTTCGGCCATTCGGGCTGCCGTGTCGTCGGTGTCGGTGTGGGTCACACCGACGAACGCGAGCAATCCCTGGCCATCGGGCCTTATCTGACCGACCACGCCACCGTCGACCGAGACGGATGCCGTCGACACTCGTTGCACCAGAACGCGCAAGACACCGTCCTTCCAGATGCCGGACGATCAGAAACCGACCCCGACCCCGATGCTGGAATGGTTGTCATGCGGGCACGTCACGTCGACGTAGACGGTCGTCTCCTGCGGTGGCGCCGGTGTGCCTGAGCGGTCTGGGTTGTAGATCGCGCCGACTGTGCAGTCGTCCAATGGACCGTCGCGGTAGCCGCCGACCCAGTTGATCGCCACGTTGTAGCCCTGCTGCTGCAAATCTCTGATCGTTGCTGCGGCGGACTCGGCACCCGCAATCGGCCATGTCGGGTCGGCCGCGGCGGTGTGGGCGCCGGCGATTGAAACCGCCACGCCTGCCGCGCCGCACGCGATCGCGAGAATGTGTTGCAGGTTATGTCCTTCCGGCAGGGTTACCGCCTGCGCCGGCGCTGCCGCTGGGGAGGATCGAGGACGAGACGGTGTTCGACGTGCTGCCTGCCGGCATGTTGCCGGACGGCATGTTGCCGGTCGCAGCACCCGCGGAAGTGCTTGTGGCGCCGGCTGGCGCGTAGCCGCCGGACGGCATGCTCCCCGATGCCGCGGGCGTCGCGGCGGGGGTGGGAGCTGGTGTGGACGTAGGCGGGGGCGGGGCCGGCTTGGGAGCAGCCGACGCGCTGGTTGCGCTTGCGATCGTCACAGCAACTGCTGCCAGAGACGCAGCAGCCACTGACGTGATGCCGATTGCCCTCATGTGGTGACACCCTTTCCTGGGGAAGTCTGTAAGTACCTGCACACAAACGTAGTCAGCTCCGTCGCAAGGAGCCATGCCAGGACAAGGAGTTCACCGGTCGTTCATGGACGCTGCGGGCGCCGATGACCGCAGCAGTCACAGAGCGTCGGTGCGGACCCTTACACGTCGTAATACAGCGCGAACTCGTAGGGATGCGGCCGCACCTGCACCGGCAGGATCTCGTTCTCCCGCTTGTAGGAGATCCACTTATCGATCAGGTCGGGCGTGAATACGCCGCCCTCCGTGAGGTATTCGTGGTCTCCCTCGAGCCTGTCGATCACCGACGACAGGGACGTCGGTGCTTGCGGGATGTTGGCGGCCTCGTCCGGGGGAAGCTCGTAGAGGTCCTTGTCGACGGGTGCCATCGGCTCGATCTTGTTCTTGATCCCGTCGATCCCCGCCATCAGCATCGCGGCGAACGCGAAGTACGGGTTGCCCGAGGAGTCGGGGCAACGGAACTCCAGCCGCTTGGCCTTCGGATTGTTGCCGGTGATCGGGATGCGCACGCACGCAGACCTGTTGCGCTGGCTGTACACCAGGTTGATCGGCGCCTCGAAGCCCGGAACCAGCCGCTTGTAGGAGTTGGTCGTCGGGTTGGTGAACGCCAGCAGCGACGGCGCATGGTGCAGGATGCCGCCGATGTAGTGACGCGCGAGATCGGACAGGCCGCCGTAGCCGGACTCGTCGTGGAACAGCGGCTGGCCGTCCTTCCAGAGCGACTGGTGCACGTGCATGCCGGACCCGTTGTCACCGAACAGGGGCTTGGGCATGAAGGTGACGGTCTTGCCGGCCTTCCACGCGGTGTTCTTGATGATGTACTTGAACAACAGCACGTCGTCGGCCGCGTGAAGCAGCGTGTTGAACTTGTAGTTGATCTCGGCCTGCCCGGCGGTGCCCACCTCGTGGTGGCCGCGCTCCAGGATGAAGCCCGCGTTCTGCAGGTTCG
>JAVHWG010000229.1:0-11119 GCA_032159965.1 Mycobacterium sp. | reverse complement strand
CCACCCCGCAGGTACCCCCGCCGCCCCCGGCTCCCGCGACACCCCGGATCGTCGTCTCACGCACCAGGCCCCCCGCCATTGCGCTCGACGTCCGCGACCACCTGAACGGCACGCTCGTCGAAATGGGTTCGGCCGGAGCGAAGGTCGCATCGGTGGTGCAGGGCATCGCCGATGTCTACGTGCACGCGGGCGGTCAGTACGAGTGGGACAACGCCGCGCCGGTCGCCGTGGCGCGGGCCGCCGGTCTGTACGCGTCACGCATCGACGGCTCGCCGCTGGAGTACAACCAGCGTGACCCGCTGCTGCCCGACATCGTGATCTGCCGACCCGAGCTGGCGGACTCGGTGCTCGCCGTGACTGCCGCCCAGATCGGGTAGTGACAGAATTTGCCGATGCGGATGTCGGCCAAAGCGGAATATGCCGTTCGCGCGATGGTCGAGTTGGCGAACGTCGACGAGGGCGTTCTGGTCAAGACGGATGAGCTGGCCCAGGCTCAGGGCATCCCGCCGCAATTCCTAGTCGACATCCTGACGGTGCTGCGCAACGACCGTCTGGTGAAGAGCCAGCGCGGCCGCGACGGCGGGTACGCGCTGGCCCGACCCGCCGCGGCGATCAGCATCGCCGACGTGCTGCGGTCCGTTGACGGGCCGCTCGCCAGCGTGCACGACACCGGACTCGGTGACCTGCCGTACTCAGGAGCCACCGCAGCGCTCACCGACGTCTGGCGGGCACTGCGCGCCAGCATGCGCTCCGTCCTCGAAAAGACCAGCCTCGCCGACGTCGCCGCGGGTGCGTTACCCCGCCACGTCGGGAAATTCGCCGACGACTACAACGACCAGGAGCAGCAGCGCGGCCGTCCGCCGATCGCTTAGCACGCCGCGAACGTCAGTGCTGCGCGACGTCCATGAGGCCGGCCACCCGGCCGCGCAAGTCGGCGGCGATCAGCCGGGCGGCCGCGTTCTGCCAGTTGTGCAGGGATCGCTGCGGTACCTCGGTGACGAACCACTGCCACGCCTGGCGCGCCACCGGGTCAAGGCCGGCCGCGGTGGCGTTCTGCGCGTAGGCGCGCACCCCGATGACGTAAGGGAAGTACAGCGCGTTGTAGTAACGCCATTCGTCGGTGGTGCCGAAGTCGCCGTCGCGGGGCTTGAGTCTGGCGATCTTGTCTGCCAGCAGCGCCTTGAGCTCGTTGGCCCGCTCCAAGGGTTGGTCGGGCACTCCTCTTCGCGCCAAGCGCCGGTCGATCTCCGGCAGTGCGGTCAGCGGACTGGCGACGAGCTTGGACAGGTCGCCGTAGTGCCCGAGCGCGCGGCGGGTGAGCCGGGCGAACGCCTCGTCGTCGACGTCATCGAGCGGGCTGGACCTGCGCAGCGGGAGCGCGGCCTCGGTGCTGCGCAGCGCGGCGCGGTCGGCACGCAGCGTCGGCGACTTCCAGAACGCCACCCGATCCAGCAACCCGGCCAGCCGGTCGGAGAAGACATGAATCCCGATGGCCAACGCCAGACTGCTGAACATCAGCACCGTCACCGCCGTCCTGCCCGAACCCTGCGGACCGACGACGGCCAACCCGATCAGCGCCTGTCCGCCGAACAGCACGACCACCACACCGGTTGCCGCGAACGACCGAAGCATGTCGGCGCGAAGCGCCTGACCCTCGTCGAAGGCGTCCCACAGCGCCACCGCCAATCCGAGCACCGCGACATCGCATCCCGTCGACGCGAGCGCCAGCCAGCTCGGCACCAGCCCCAGTGGGATGATCAGGATGGCGTTGCTCAGTGCGAAGAAAAGCGTCGCGACGATCACAAAGCCGGCGACCGGGCCGGGCTGCATCCGGCGAACCACCGCGACCACCATCGCGCCGAGCGTTGCCAGCGATATCACCGCGAACATCACCCAGTGCCCAGCGCGCAGGGGCCCGTTGACATCCCCGGCGATGACGGCACCTGCCAGCGCACCGACAGCCACGGCCGCGATCAGCAGCATCTCGCCTACCCTGCTACGCCAGCTGTCGCACGGCCGGGACAACTCCACGAGCACGGCGAACCATGCGATCGCGGGTATTGCCACGAGGTAGATCTCGACTCGGCTGAGCAGATCGGCGTGCCCGCTGCTCAGCCGTACCGCGTCGAGCGCGACGACGACGGCGAAACTGGTGAGTCCCAGCGCGGCGAGTGCCAGCACCGGTTTACGCGGATCGCGGGCCAGAAGGTACAGGCCCAACCACCAGCTCAGCGTGAACACCAGTGCCGAGAGCGCGGCCATGGTTCCAGTGTGGCATGAGGTCGACGACCTTCACAGAAGTGGCCGCGACCCGGCACGAACTCATCGCTCGCGCAATGATTCCCAGCTGTGCTCGTCATCGAGATCACGGATCAGTCGCGCTGTGCGTTCTCGCAAGAGCATCGTGACGACGATGCCGACGACGACGGCGACGACCAACGCGATCCAGGAGAACCGGGACAGCCAACGCTCGGCCGCCAGGCCTGCGTAATACACCACCGCGGTGGTGCCGCCTGCCCAGCACAGTCCGCCAAGGGCGTTGGCAGCCAAGAACTTCGGGTAACGCATGCGCAGCGCGCCTGCCAGCGGACCGGCCAGGATGCGCAACAAGGCCACGAATCTGCCGAAGAACACCGCCCACACACCCCAACGTGCGAACAGCTGCTTGGCAAGCGCGACGTGACCAGGTCCGAAATGGTTGGGGAACCGCTTGCCCAACCGCTCGAACAACGACATGCCGTAGCGGCGTCCGACGGAGTAGCCGATCGTGTCGCCGATGATCGCCCCGAGCGTTGCCGCCACGCCGACGCCGACCGGGCTGATGTCCAGCGTGTGGCGTGAGGCCAGCAGCGCGGCACTGACCAGAACGATCTCACCGGGCAGCGGAATCCCGAGGCTTTCGATACCGATCACGGCGCCGACGACCAGATACACGGCAAGCGGCGGCACTGATTGCAACAGCGATTCGACGTCCACGCAGCCAAGGATGCCGTACCCGCAGGCCCACGTCCGCCGATCGCATTGCGCCATCCTCGTGCCGTCGGCACCCGTCGGCCGAATCCGTGAAAATCACGTTTCCTATCCTGACGGGATGAGCAATGATGCTGATGCCGACCGGGTGGCCGAGCTCGCTCGGCACGTCGTCGACGAGCACGACCCGAAATCCGTTCCGATACCTGAGTTTCTCGGGGCCTGTTTCGACGCCGGCCTGTCGTGGGTGCACTTTCCCGAGGGTCTCGGTGGACTCGGCGTCTCCCGCGGTGTGCAGATCGTCGCCGACCGGATACTGCAGGGCGCGGGCGGCCCGGTGCCGCTCGCGTTGAACCCGATGGGCTACGGGATGGCGGCGCCAACAGTGCGCGAGCACGCTCAATCCGACGACCTGAGGCGCCGCCTGCTCCGCCCGCTGGCCACCACCGAAGACATCTGGTGTCAGCTGTTCTCGGAGCCGGGCGCCGGATCCGACCTGGCCGGCTTGGCCACCACGGCCGTACCCGACGGCGACGACTGGGTGATCAACGGGCAGAAGGTCTGGACCAGCCTGGCCCATCGGGCACGCTGGGGACTGCTGCTTGCACGCACGAATCCCGATGTGCCCAAACACAAGGGGCTGACCTATTTCGTGCTCGACATGCACGGACCCGGTGTCGAGACGCGCCCGCTGCGTCAGATGACCGGTCACGCCGAGTTCAACGAGGTGTACATCACCGACGCCCGCATCCCCGACGCGTTTCGGCTCGGCGAGGTGGGCGACGGCTGGCGCGTGGCGATGACCACGTTGATGAACGAGCGCACCGCACTCGGTGGCAGCGGCAGCAGGCGCGGGGCCGGGGTGATCGCAGACGCCGTCTCGCTGTGGGCGTCTCGGCCGGATCTGCAGACGCCCGTGCTCCGCGACCGACTCACGCAGTTGTGGCTGCGGGCCGAGGCGCAACGCCTGACCTCGGAACGCTCACGCGCGACGGCGACCGTCGGCGGTCCGGGACCGGAGGGCTCGATAGGCAAGTTGGTGGGCGCCGAGCTGAACCAGCACGTGTACCAATTCTGCATGGATCTGCTTGGGCCAGAAGGCATTCTGTACCACAGCTACGCCGCTACGAACGTCGACTCCGAATCCGCGGACTGGCGAGGGCCGGTGCAGCAGCGGTTCCTGCGCAGCCGGGCCACAACGATCGAGGGTGGCACGTCCGAGGTCATGCGAAACATCCTCGGTGAGCGGGTGCTGGGTCTGCCAGGCGATCTGAGGGCCGATGCGGGAATGCCGTGGAAGGAGATTCCGCGTGGCTGAGGAGCTTGCGGATCAGCCCGACATGCAGGCTGAGAAGCTTGCGGATCGGGCTGAGTTCACGTTCACCGAGGAGCACGCACAACTTCGCAATGCGGTGCGGCGGTTCTGCGCTGAGAACTTCGACGAGCAGACGGTACGCGGCCTGATGGAAGCCGATCCGCCGTTCGACCCGAAGGTCTGGGCACGGCTGGGTTCCGAGCTGGGCGTGCTCGGGCTGTCAGTGCCCGAGGCCGACGGCGGAGTCGGCGGCACCCTCGTCGATCAGGCGGTCGCGGTCGAGGAGTTGGGGGCGTCGCTGGCCTGCGGGCCGCTGTTCGGCACAGTGTTCCTGGCGATTCCCGCCCTCGTGGCAAGCCCTGCCGGGACGGCTCGGGACGCACTGCTGACCGAGTTGACCGAGGGCCGCAGCACCGCCGCCTTCGCGGTCGCCGACCGCGCGGGCGCGTTCGATCCCGCCGAGGTCGACGTGACAGCGACGCGTTCGGGCGACGGCTACACGCTCGACGGTGTTGCCGAACGGGTCGTCGACGCCGCTGCGGCCGATCACCTGCTGGTGGCCGCTGACGGCCCGGACGGGGTGGGACTCTTCGTCGTCGACGCGGAGTCCGCCGGTCTGGACCGCACCCCCCTGGGCACCCTGGATCTGACCCGTCCGCAGGCCACGCTCCGATTCTCCGGCACTCCGGCCCGGTTGATCGCGGGCCCGCAGGAAGCCGAGCGGGTGATCGGGCACGCGCTGCACGTGGGATCGGCGCTGCTGGCCGCCGAGCAGGTCGGCGCGTCACAGCACATGCTGAACCTGGCCGTCGACTACGCGAAGTCGCGCCTGCAGTTCGGGCGTCTGATCGGATCGTTCCAGGCCGTCAAGCACCGGTTGGCCGACCTGCTCATCGACGTCGAGCACGCCCGATCCACGGCGTACCACGCGGCGTGGGCGCTGGCCGACGGGTCGGACGACGCGGCACTGGCGGTCAGCATCGCGCAGGCGACGTGCTCGGCGGCGTTCTCGCGGGTCGCGGCGGACACCATTCAGGTGCACGGCGGCATCGGGTTCACGTGGGAACACCAGGCGCACTTGTATTTCAAGCGTGCGGCCACCGACGCCGCGCTGCTGGGCACCGCCGAGCAGCATCGGTCCCGGGTGGCCGCGCTGGTCCTCGACACCGCCGGCGCCGACAGGGTCCCACCGGTAGCCACCGGCGTCCGCCGCTAGGAACGCCTGCCCCCGCTGACTACGCGCCGTACCGGCGGTGTCGTGCGCTGTAATCGCGAAGGGCGCGCAGAAAGTCCACCCGCCGAAAAGCGGGCCAGTACGCCTCCGTGAACCACATCTCCGAATACGCGCTCTGCCACAGCAGAAATCCGGAAAGCCGCTGCTCACCGGAGGTGCGAATGACCAGGTCGGGATCCGGCTGGCCGGATGTGTACAGGTTCTCGGAGATCCCTTCGACCGTGACGCTCTCGACCATCTGTTCCGGCGTCGCGCCGTTCGCGAGTTCTTTCGAGAGCATCGCCCGCACCGCGTCGGCGATCTCCCGCCGACCACCGTAGGCGACGGCGACGTTGACGTGAAAGCTGCCGGCGCGTCCGTTGTTGGGCCGGGTTGATTCCACGGCATCGCGCAGTCGCCGGGCCGGTTCCTCGCCGATCAGCTCGAGATCGCCGACAGTCTGCACGCTCCACCGATTGGCGGGCGCGCAGATCTCCTCCACGACGTCGGTGATGATCTCGATCAACGCGTCGATCTCATCGGTGTCCCGCTGCAGGTTCTCGGTTGAGAGCAGGTACACCGTGGCCATCTCGATACCGGCGTCGGCGCACCACCGCAGCATCTCGGCGATCTTCGCCGCCCCCACGCGATAGCCGTAGCTGACGTCGTTGTAACCAAGCTCACGCGCCCATCGCCTGTTCCCGTCGCACAGCACGGCGATGTGGCGCGGTAGCTCGGACTTCTGCCGCTCCAGCCCCTGGCGGAGCCGCATCTCGTAGAGCCGGTACAGCGGATCTTTGAGGCGCGGCGGAATGATCTCCACGAGACAAAGACTACTGTGATAATCAAAGGAAAACCGTTGCGGTCAATGGAGGTGGCGTGGCCGTCGACACCACCGAACCAGGGCGCGCGCAGTCGCGTACCTCCGGCTCGGAAGACTTCGCCGAGGCAGTAGTCGACGGCGTGACGCAGTTCCTCGGCAAGCCCAGGCTGCGCGGTTGGATTCACGTCTATGCTGCCGTCGTCGCGCTGATCGCCGGCGTTGCGCTCATCTCCGTCACGTGGGCTCTGTCGGGATCGTTGCGGGTCGGCCTGGCGATGATGCTTTACACGTTCACGATCGTGGCCATGTTCGCCGTGAGCGGCGCCTATCACCGCATCCACTGGCGCTCCGAGACCGCGCGGAAATGGATGAAGCGTCTCGACCACTCGATGATCTTCGTGTTCATCGCGGGCAGCTACACGCCGTTCGCCCTGCTAGCGCTGCCCGAGCACAGCGGATGGGTGCTGTTCTGGATCGTCTGGGCAGGCGCGATCGCCGGGGTACTCCTCAAGATGTGCTGGCCGTCGGCGCCGCGGTGGGTGGGCGTGCCGCTCTACCTGCTGCTGGGCTGGGTCGCGGCGTGGTTCGTCGGTCCGATCATGGATGGTGCCGGCGTCGCGGCGCTGGTGCTGCTGATCGTCGGCGGCGCGCTGTACAGCATCGGCGGCGTGCTCTACGGACTGAAATGGCCGAACCCCTGGCCCACCACCTTCGGGCACCACGAGTTCTTCCACGCGTGCACCGCGGTGGCAGCGATCTGCCACTACATCGCGATGTGGTTCGCGGTCTTCTGACGAAGACTGCCTACAGAGGCTTGACGTCAGCGGGCGACCAGAATGCCCGCATCGACGTGATCTTCGCGTCGTCGTCGAAGCTCATCACGCTGATCGGCTCGATCACAGTGCCGCTGCCGCCGCCGAAGTCGAGGCGGAGTCGCCACAGGAACGCCGCCTCGTTGCCGCCGACCCGCAGCGACACCAATTCCGCTTTCTTGTTCGCGCTCTCGAACGCGGCGTAGAACTCGCGCACGGCGGCGCGGCCTTGGCGCACATCGGTTCCGATCGGGTCTTCGATCGTGGCGTCCTCGGCGTAGAGGCCGGTGATGTCGTCGGCGCTGCCGCTGGCCAGCAGTTCGAGGTAGCGGTTCACAGTGTTGGCGTAGTCATCGGCGTTTGCCATGAGCGGCACGCTACACCGGGGTGCCCAGAGCTTCGGCAAGTTCTCCGGCGGTGGTGACGGGCAGGTCGCATACCGGCCCGCGGCACACGTAGGCCGCATCGGCTCCGTTGACGAGGCCACGCCCGGCCAGCAACTCCGACGAGTCGGTGACACCCCCGACCACAATCGCCCCGCCCGGCGCGAGAACCCGGGCCGCGTCAAGCAACTCCGAGCCGGCGGCGTCGCACGCCACCGCGATCTGCAGCGGCCCGCGCACCGCGGCCTCGGCTACGGCCAGCCAATGCCCGCAGGCGCGCGGCGCGCGCTCCAGCAGCACCGCATGAGCTGCCAGTGCCTGTTCGGCCGCCGCCCGGTAACGACCGCCGTCGGGCGCAAGATGCCCGGCGATCAGGAGCGCCTCGGTGACAAGTGACGCACCCGAAGGCGTGGCGCCGTCGAGCGGATCGCTCGGCCGTGTGACGAGCTGCTCGGCGTCGGCGGCCGTGTCGTACCACCGGCCCGGCGTATCAGGATCGGCGTACTGCGCCAGCGCGGTGTCGAGCAGATCAGTCGCGGCCACCAACCACGACGCTTCGCCGGTGACCTGGTGCAGAGTCAACAGCCCGGTCGACAGCGCCGCGTAGTCCTCGAGAATCGCGGCGCTGTCGCCGACCACACCCCCGAGGCTGGCCCGGCGCAACCTCCCGTTGACCAGGTGCAGGATTAACAGCGCGTCGGCGCACCGGCGCGCGGCGTCGACAAGATCGGGCCGGTTCAGCGCGATCCCCGCTTCCGCCAACGCGGTGATGGCCAAGCCGTTCCACGCTGTGACGATCTTGTCGTCCCGGCCGGGCTGCACACGTCCGGCACGTGCGGCCAGCAGCGTCGTCCGGACGCGCTCGAACCGCTGCGCGTCGTCCGGGTCACGCAGAAGCTGCAGCACCGAGCTGCCATGCTCGAACGTGCCGGCCTTGGTCACCTCGAAAACCGTTGCCGCCCAGAGCGCGTCGTCATGATCCAGCACCGAGCTCAACTCCCCGGGCGTCCAGACGTACGTCGACCCTTCGCTCCCGGCGGCGTCGGCGTCCAGCGATGACGTGAACATGCCGTCGTCCTGCAGTGCACCGCATATGAAATCGGCTGTCTCGGTCGCGATCTTGCGCGCCAGCGGATCGCCGGTACGGCGCGCCCAGTGCGCGTAGGCCCGCAACAGCAAAGCGTTGTCGTACAACATCTTCTCGAAGTGTGGCACCACCCACGACGCGTCGACGCTGTAGCGGGCGAAGCCGCCGGCAAGCTGGTCGTAGATGCCGCCCCGCGCCATGGCTGTCGCGGTGCGCCGCACCGCACCCAGCGACGACGGGTCACGCGTGCGCTCGTGGTGGCGCAGCAGTGCCTCCAGCAGTGCCGACGGCGGGAATTTCGGCGCAGCGCCGAATCCGCCGCGCTCGGCATCCTCGTCCTGCAGGATCGCGGCGACGGCCCCATCGCACAACGACGTGGTGACCGGCGACCCACCGGCAGGCAATCCTGAAGCGAGGCGGCCCAATTCGGAGGAGATCTGATCTCCGGCACGCTCTACGTCTGCACGCCGAGTCCGCCAGGTCTCGGCAACCGCACCCAGCAGCTGAAGGAACGTCGGTTTCGGGTAGTAGGTGCCGCAGTAGAACGGTCGGCCGTCGGGGGTGAGGAAGCACGTCATCGGCCATCCGCCCTGGCCGTTGAGTGCCACTGTCGCGTTCATGTAGACCGCGTCGAGGTCCGGGCGTTCCTCGCGGTCGACCTTCACGCAGACGAAGTCGGCGTTCATCACCTCGGCCACGGCGTCGTCTTCGAACGATTCGTGGGCCATCACATGGCACCAGTGACAGGCCGCGTACCCGATGGACAGCAGAATCGGGACGTCCCGCGCCGCGGCCTCGGCCAGTGCGTCTGCGCTCCACTGCCGCCAATGCACCGGATTGTCGGCGTGCTGACGCAGATAAGGGCTGGTGGCGTCGGCCAGGGTATTAGCTGCCGGGCTCACGTCGCCGACCTTCGGGGTCCCGTGCTGGCATTTCTGCGTGTGAGTCGCCAACGGCACCGACATCACCTGAGCTATCGCTCGGGGTCTCAACGGTCCCCTCGTCGACGACCTGGTCCGGCTCGGGATGCTCGGGATCGAAGGACTCGGGAAGCTTCTTGAGATGCCGGTTCATGGACCAGACGAGTGCGAACGTGCCGATCAGCAACAGCACGACGACGAGCAATCCGAACGGGCTGGCCTTGCCGAAGTCGGGTCCGGTATTGCGGGGTGCGTTATCGGCGAGCAGGATGCCGATCTGCGTCACGGCTCTATCCCGGCGAAGAGATCTGTCTCCGGCAGGTTGGCCGTCACCCGCGACCGCGCGAGCTCGTATTCTTCTGTGGGCCAGAGCCGTTGCTGCCATTCGATCGGTGCCGCGAAGAAGTCGCTGGTCGGGTCGATCTGCGTGGCATGTGCCCGTAGCGCGTCGTCGCGCTGGCTGAAATACTCAGAGCACTGGATGCGCGTGGTGACGCGGTCTGCGAACACATCGTGTTCGGGATCCCAACGCTTCAACCATTTTTCGAACGGCCCGGTCTGCCCGTTTTTCGCGAACTCATCCTGCAGCAACTGCATGCGCTGGCGCAGGAAGCCGTGGTTGTAGTACAGCTTCAGCACCTCCCAGGGCTCGCCGACGTCCGGGTAAGCACCGGCGTCGCCCGCAGCCTCGAAGGCGGCAACCGAAACCTGGTGGCAGCGAATGTGATCCGGGTGGGGATAACCACCGTTCTCGTCGTAGGTCGTCATCACGTGGGGCTTGAACTCGCGGATGACACGGACCAGTTCCTTCGTGGGCTCCTCGAGCGGTACCAGTGCGAAGCAACCCTCCGGAAGCGGCGGCGGCGGGTCGCCTTCGGGCAGCCCCGAGTCGACGAATCCCAACCAGGTGTGCTCCACCCCGAGGATCTCAGCCGCCTTGGCCATCTCGTCGCGGCGGATTTCATGTATGCGGCCGTGAACCTCGGGTAGGTCCATCGCGGGGTTCAGGATGCTGCCACGCTCCCCCCCAGTCAGCGTGACCACCCGCACGCGGTGGCCTTCGGCGGCATACCGGGCCGTCGTCGCCGCGCCCTTGCTGGACTCATCGTCGGGGTGGGCGTGGACGGCCATCATCCGAAGTTCGGTCACGTTTTCTCTGGTCCCTTGCCGTGCTGATGGTCTTGTTCTCGCGATAATTGCTAGCCCTATAGTTCCAGTCCTAATCCTTCCCCTCGACCGATGGGCTTCAAAACGATGGCCGACCATCCGGCGGATCGCTACGGGCGGCGGCGGTCGCCGCGCCTGTCGCGCCGCTGGATCATCGTCGTCATGACCGTGTTCGTCCTCGGTGCAGGCACCGCGGTCGCCGTTCTCGGTTACGAGCGGCTGGGCCGCAGCGACGTCGCGGGCGCACTCGGCGGCTACCGGCTTCTCGACGACGAGACCGTCGAGGTGACGATCACCGTGACCCGCGCCGATCCTTCCCGACCCGCGGTCTGCATCGTGCGGGCACGGTCGAAAGACGGCAGCGAGACGGGTCGGCGCGAGCTGCTGATACCGCCCTCGCCCGACGCTTCTGTGCAGGTCACGACCGTG
>JAVHWG010000203.1:0-4699 GCA_032159965.1 Mycobacterium sp. | reverse complement strand
CAATGAGGAGACGACCGTGGACATCACCCAAGCCGTGTCGAGTCTGGGACATCTGATCGACGGCCGCATCGTCCGCAACGACGCGACGTTCCCGATCGACAGTCCATCCTCCGGCGAGGTGATCGCTCAGTGTCCAGACGCCACGGGCGGCTTGCTCGACGAGGCGATGGCAGCACCCGAGCGAGCCCAGCCATCACCATCGACGATCGCTTCCATCGCCTAGGCGAGGCCGCGTCGACCAGCAATCGGCTCGTCGTTTCGCAACCAAGTCCGCCCGGGATCCTCCTCCTGATGTCACTGAATAAAATACGACAATATGTGTTGTTCCGGCCCGACAGCGGACCGGCGCTGCCAGCGTGCGCGCTTCCGTTGGTCGCCGATCACTTTGTGAGACAACGCCTCCGACGTGATAGGCCAGCCGGTGAGCTGCCAGCCAGCCGACTCCGGCACCGGCTCGCAGCACCGACGGCGATCCGCCGCATAACCACATGGCTGAGGCGGCAATCGCGCACCTGCCGGAGTCAGCGTGGGCGCGCTGGCAATCGATTGCCGCGGTGCTAAGCGAGTACGGAAACGACGAACTATTCCATGACTTCGTCCGCACCACGCTTGTACGACTGAGAAAGGAATGCAGATGAATACGAGTCGAGTGGCGGTAGTGTCCGGCGGTGCGAGTGGTATGGGCGGGGAATGGCCAACGCTGTACTCGGTTGCCGTGACCCTGTCGTTCATTGCCAGCCAGTTCACCACAGTGGTGCTGTTCGGGCAGTCCGCGCGGCTCTATCAGCACTACGTCAGCACGTTCCTCTAATCCGTCAATCTGCTGTGGTCATTCCTGCAGGTAGTGCCAATGGCGCTGATAATCCTGCTGGTCCACGCTATCGATTATAGTAGATGCTATGTACGCTGGCGGCGGTGAGGATCAGACAGCGCTCACCGCACTGCCCAAATACATGCGACGACCGACCCGGCCAGGTAAAGCCGCAGGTCGTCGGTCCTCTGCCGAAACGTGCCGTCCCTGCACTAGGGTGTCCCTCGTACCACATGACGGCATAGAGGATTCAGCGTGGAGCTAGATGCGGTTGCCAACAGGCCCGCCACCAGACGACGCACGCGGGTCTCCACCGAACCGGCGTCGAACGCCAGCACCGAGGGCACACCCCAGCGCGTCATCGATGCAGCGATTGCCTGCATTCTCGCCAAGGGGTACTACCGGGCCAGTTCCAACGAAATCGCACGGTGGGCTGGACTCACGTGGGGTGTGATTCAGTACCATTTCGGCACGCGCGAAGACCTGATGCTCGCCGCTTTCAGAGGACAAGTAGAGAAGCTGATCGACCATTCCGAACGCTACGTGTTCACCGGAGAGACGACGCGCGAACAACTTTGGTCTGCATACGACTATCTGTACCAGTTCTTCGGCGGACGGGAATACTTGGCAGCGCTGGAGATCAACCTCAATCTGGTGCGGACTCCCTCGACCGAGGAGGCCGTCCGGGCGGAGGCTCAGCGGCTCCGTGACGCATTGGCCCAAGTTGGACTGCGCAACCCCGCGCACGTGGTGAGCAACGACATGGCGCTCGAGGTATTACGCAGTGTGATTCTATCTCACCGGCTCCGGGCGGACTCGTCTTTGACCGTCGTCGTCGATGAAGAGAAGGATTTCCTCGAGCGAATGGAGATGCTCATCGACGCACTCGTTCTCGGTCTCGAGAAAGCCTGATCTGCGGCCGCGGGTATCCCCGCTGGCCACCTCGCACCGCTAGCAGGACCGCGGTAGGGACAGGCTGTGCTGTGCCACGTAGTTGAGGATCACCTCCCGACTAACCTGAGCGATCCGGAGCAGCCAGTCCAGCCCCACTACGGCAGCAAGCCGTATTCGGGGTTCGGGTGTCTATCGGCACTTCGACAGCGAGTCCGCCGTCCTGGTCTCCTTATTCGATCCTGCGGTCCCGATTGGGATCGGTTAGTCGATGACTGCACGGCCGCAGAGAACTGCAGCGTTGCAGCGGCATACACTCCACGTTGTGAGCAGGGCGGACCGCCGCAAGCTCGAGACCAGGGAACGCATTCTCGGCGCCGCATTCGACCTGTTCCTGCAGCAAGGGGTCAAGTCGACGACCATCGAAGACATCTGCGAGCGTGCCGACATCGCCAACCGGACGTTCTTCAATCACTTTCCTGCCCGGCAGGACATGTTGCGCGCGTTGGCTGAGGGACGCCTGGCCGACACGTTCGACGTTGTCGTCGAGCGCACCGCGCGGCCGGTACCCAAGCGGCTCATCGAAGCGTTCGATGAGATCGGATTGGCGCTGGTCACATCCGGCGACACGTATCGCGACGTGATCGGTGAGATGGCAGCCACCGTCGGCTACGCCGTCCATCGCGGCGCAGGCCTCCATGAAACGTTCCTCGAATTGATCAACGAGGGCATCACCCGCGGTGAAGTAGGCACCCGACACGATGCACAGACTTTGACCGACATCATCGTCGCGGCGCTCTGGGGCGGCATCGTCAACTGGACCGGCGACCGCACCTATGCCCTCGAGACGAACCTGCACAACCTGGGCATGGCGTTGGCCGACTTGCTTACCGCCGGGACCGGCAAGACCGTCCGACGCTGACCGCGACGGCGCAACGGGTTTCGATTCCCGTCATCGGCGCCGGTCCGCCAGCGCAGGTGCTACCGGCGCTTGCTGGGGCGACGCGGACCTCAGATGAATTCCGACCCCCCGTCGACGTTGACGGTCGCGCCAGTCACGTATCCGTTGCGCCGCGATGCCAGATAGGTTGTCGCCGAGGCGATCTCTTCGGGCGAACCGGCGCGGCCGAGATCGCACGGGTGGTGGAAGGTGCGTTCTACCCAGAGCATCACGTCGTGCGGATCCCCGGCATCCAGTCCGTCGGCGGCCAGGGTCTCTCTGAGGTCCTCGGTGAAGCTGGCCGTGACGATCGTGCCGGGGCACACGCAGTTCACCAGGATGCCTTCCGGCCCGAGGCATTTGGCGAGGTTCTTCGTCAGACTCGACAGTGCCGCCTTGGTGGCGGTGTAGGCGATCAGGCGGGGGCTCTGCCGCTGGATCGAGTGCGCCGAGAGGGTGACGATGCGTGCCCACGGCGCGGCGCGCAGCAAGGGGAGGGCGTGGCGGACGGTTCGCACGGCCGACATGGTGCCGAGAGCGAAGGCGGCCTGCCAATCCCCGTCGTCGAGGTCGTCGAACGAGCCGTACGATGGCCCGACCGTGTGTACCAGCACGTTGAGCTCGCTCCACCGATCAACGAGTGCCGTGAAGCCGGCATCGATAGATGTCGGATCGGACATGTCGACGCTGATCCCGAACGCGTCACGGCGCCGGCGGAACGCAACCTGCTCACCGCGATCTCTAGTCCCGCCTGCCCTCGCGCCATGATCGCCACCGAGACACCCTCGGCGGCAATGCATTCGGCGATCGCCAAGCCCATGCCCTTGCTGCCGCCGGTGACGAGGGCGGATGCCCCGGAGAGTCTTAGATCCACAGTGGCAGTCCTTCGTATCGCGGGCGGTCAGGTGTCCGATGTTGCCGGCGGAGTCCGCATTGGTGGCACAGTCCCGCAGGTTCGTGCGGCTAGGACGCCTGCCCAGGCGATCGACTTGGTCTCGAGGTCGAGGGGCCAGTCGAGATGGGCGCCGTAGGTAAGCATCAGCGGGATGCCGACTTCGTCGATCAGCTCCGTGTCGTCACACGCACGCCGGGCGGCCGCGATGGCTCGCGCCATGTCGGTTGCGTCGGCTGCGACTTCGCCCAGGACTTCCTCGGTCGCCGGGTTGATGTTGGCGAACCGCTTGCCGGACATGCCCTCGACGAGCTCGCGGTCGATGAGCATGCGGACGTCACCCACGATCACGCCTTGCTCGAGCGAGGCCCGGGCGTGAATCGGATGGGCAGGCGGCGGACCGCGTAGACGGCGCCGGCGTCGGCGAACCGCTCGATGTTCCCGCTGATCGTGTAGTCAGGCAGTCGGGTCAGGATCTCCGACATCATCACCTGAAACATCACGCGGGCATGGTTGGAGCCCATGCAGCGGTGCGGTCCGGCACCAAAGGCCAAGTGCCGGTTGCCGACCCGGTCGAAGTCGATCCGATCGGGATCTTCGAAGACCTTCGGATCCCGGTTGGCCGCGGCGAACATCAACAGGACCCGGTCACCTGCGGAGAACCGTTGACCATTGAACTCGCAGTCCTTGGTCACGATGCGGGGCAGACCCTGCGTAGGTGTGTCGTGGCGGAGAAACTCCTCTGTGGCCTTGGAGAGCAGCCCCGGCTCGCGGATCAGGCGCTCACGAAGCTCGGGCTGTTCTTCGAGGCGCACCAAAGCATTACCGGTCAACCCGCTCGTGGTGTCCATGCCCCCCAACAGCATCAGGAACGCATACCCCAGGATCTCCCCGTCATCGAGCGGCATGCCGTTGACTTGCCCCTGCATCAACGTGCTCAGCAGATCCTCGCCGTACCCCTCGGTGCGTCGCTTGTCCATTTCGGCGGTGATGTTGACATAGATCTGGCCGGCGGCCGCGGCGCTGCTGTCGGGGGCGGAGGCCAGGTCGTGCACCGTGGCGTGGATCCAGTCCACCCACTCGGGCCAGCGGCTCTCGTCGAAACCGAGCAACTGCAGAATCCAGCGCGCCGGCAACGGCGTGGTCAACTGCCCGATGATGTCGG
>JAVHWG010000101.1:0-2526 GCA_032159965.1 Mycobacterium sp. | reverse complement strand
CCCAGCCCAGGCCGGCGCGGATCGCAGCGACGTTGCCCTCCGCCGTCGGCACGAAGTGCACGGGCGCGTCGAGACGGCAATGAAACACCTTGTGTACGAAGTCTTCCTGCAGCGCATCATCGTGGTTCCACGACACCACCGGGGTCTGCGCAACCGCCGCGGCGGTGAGTCCGTCCGGAAGCGATTGCCTGGCGAGGCTGCGGCTGGCCACCGGCACGTACCGCATCGCGCCCAGCGGGTACACCCGACAGCCTGGCACCGGGCGGCGCTCGGTGGTCACCGCGCCCATCACGACACCCTCGCGGAGCAGCTGAGCCGAGTGGTCCTGGTCCTCGATACGGATCTCGACGAGGACGTCCTCACCTAGGCTGCCGAACACTCCGTTGAACCAGGTGGCCATGGAATCGGCGTTGACAGCCAACGCAATTCGCGTTCCGGCCGCCTCGCCGCCGTTCAGTTGTGCGATGGCCTCGGCCTCGAGCAGCGCCATCTGCGCCGCCACCCGCACCAGAGGGATCGCGGACGCCGTCGGCGCGGTGGGTTTCTCGCGCCGCACCAGCACCTGACCCACGCTTTGCTCGAGTGCCTTGATCCGCTGACTGACGGCCGACGGCGTGATCTGCAACCGCCGCGCGGCCGCGTCGAAGCTGCCCTCTTCGATCACTGCGGCGAAGGCGGCGAGCTGCTGGCCGTCGAGCCTCACATAAGTAATGCTAATGTGTCTGAAGATTATTTAGCTGTACTTCCGCAGCACGGCTTCCTAGCGTCGCCACTGTGATTTCGCCTGTACTGATCGGCTTCGCGACGAGCCTCACCCTCATCGTCGCGATCGGCGCCCAGAACGCCTTCGTGCTGCGGCAGGGTATCCGTGGCCAACATGTCCTGACCGTTGTCACCCTCTGCACGATGGCCGACGTCGTCCTGATCGCGGCTGGCGTCGCCGGCTTCGGCATCCTTATGACCGCACACCCGCAGGCCATTACCGTCGCCCGGTTCGGCGGTGCAGCGTTCCTCCTGGGCTACGGCGTCCTCGCCGCCGTGCGCGCACTGCGCCCGGGCAGTCTCGAGCCGGCCGACGCGCCGGTGCGTGCGGCCTCGGTGGTACTGACCTGCCTGGCTCTGACGTTCCTCAATCCCCACGTATACCTGGACACCGTCGTCCTGCTCGGCGCCCTGGCCAACGAACAGCACGGCAGCCGTTGCCTTTTCGGATTCGGCGCGGCGTGTGCCAGCGCCATCTGGTTCGCCACGCTCGGCTTCGGCGCGCGGCGGGTGCAGCGGTTGTTCGCCACCCCGGCGGCGTGGCGGATCCTCGACGGCCTGATCGCTGTCACCATGCTGGGAATCGCGGCGGCACTCCTCGTCTAGCCCTCGCGACCGCCGAGCTAATCTCACGGTGATGCGAAGGCTCAGCAGGCGCGACCTCCTCGGGGTAGCCGGTGCGGCTGGGCTGTCCGCGGTTGCGGCCTGCTCGACCACCAAACCCTCGGATAAGTCACCGTCAGAAGTCACCGTCGAACACCGGTTCGGTGAGACGAAGATCGCCGCACCCCCCAAGCGGGTGGTGAGTGCGGGCTTCACCGAACAGGACGACCTGCTGGCCCTCGGCGTCACACCGATCGCCGTCACTCAATGGTGGGGTGACCAGCCCTTCGCGACCTGGCCGTGGGCACTGCCGAGGCTCGGACCGGCGCAGCCCGCGGTGCTCTCGCTGGACAACGGTTTGGACTTCGACAAGATCGCCGCGCTGAAGCCGGACCTGATCGTCGCGGTCAACGCAGGAGTCGACCAGGACAGCTACAACAGGCTCGCAGCCATCGCGCCCACGATCCCCCAAAGCGGAGACCAAGCGTTCTTCGAACCGTGGAAGGAACAGGCCAGTGCCATCGGGCAGGCCGTCTTCCAGGGCGATCAGATGGCGTTGTTGGTCAAGGACCTGGACACGAAGTTCACCGAGATCGCCACCTCTCGACCGCAATTCAAGGACAAGAGGGTGCTGCTGATGCAGGGCAGCTTCTACCTGGACAATCTTGTGGCGACCCTGCCGGGGTGGCGCACAGAGTTCCTCACGCAGATGGGCTTGGCCATACCCGAGGAGATCCGAGAGTTCGGTGTCGATGTGAACCGCGCTCTGATCCCACGCGACAGAGCGGTGGCCGCGCTCGGTGTGGCCGACGCCCTGATCTGGACCACCGAGAGTGACGACGAACAGGCGCGGCTGATCGCCGACCCGACGTTCGCACAACTGAAGTCGACGCTCGCTCAGCGAAATGTGTTCACAGGCAAGGACCTAGCCGGTGCGATCGCGTTCTCCTCACCGCTCAGCCTGCCCGTCGTCGCCGATCAGCTTCCGCCGATGCTCGCCAAGGCGATCGGCTGACCGGACCCGTGTTTGGATAGCCGGGTGACCAGCGACACCCGCACCCAGGACGACGAACCCCCAGTCGGCTATGCGGCGGTGGGCTCGTCCTATTATCCGGTGCTCGTCGGCGCCTTCACCGGCCTCGTGCTGATCAGCAACATCAC
>JAVHWG010000180.1:0-8470 GCA_032159965.1 Mycobacterium sp. | reverse complement strand
GCGCCGAGGCCGGATCGCCCGGCGGCGATGAAACGTCGTCGGGATCGGCACGTGCGCACGGTGCCGACGACACAGTCACGACCACCGCCAAAGCACTCAACAAGACGGTGCTTCGGAAGACGTTCGGGCGTCGCATATCTGGCTCTCGGTTGGTCGAGTCGGTGGCATTCGAGCTTTTAGAGTAGGTCGTGAAGAGATCGGAACGGTTACCGTTTGATATGCAGTCGACAGCGAATTGTTTGCCGGACAACGCAATAACAACCGTCTGATAACGGAGTCGTCTCCGTCGACAGCACGCCCCTCAACGAGGAGCCACTGCGGGGCCAGCTGCCACCTCATCGCCGCGCGGTCCACCGGTTCGCCCGGCGCGGCAGCGTTCCAGCGCTGCGGCGATCGCATGAAGCGGTGCGGAGGACTCGATCTCGTGACGCAAGCCCGCAGCCGCCGCTCTGTACCCACGACACTGCTTGGCTTGGGTGACGGAAGCTCGGATATCGGCGGCTGACGGAGTCGCGGTGCCGAGGTTGATTCCCGCCCCGCTGTACTGCACCCGTGCGGCGACTTCCGCTTTGTCGGATGTTTCGCCCGCCACCACCAGCGGAACGCCGTGGCGGAGTGCGTGCTGCACACCGCCGAAACCGCCGTTGGTAACCATCACGTCGACGTGCGGCATCAAGAGTGAGTAGGGCAACCAGTCGATCACCCGGGCGTTGGGCGGGACTGGACCGCGCAACTGTTGTCCGGACCGGCCCCCGGTGGTGGCGACGACGAGCACGTCGTCTCGGTCGGCGAACGCCTCGAGCGTGGGCCCGATCAGCTGACTGAGGTCGGAGTTATCGAAGGTGCCTTGCGTCACGTGGACGACGGTTGACGCCGTCAATACGTCGGGCCACCAGCGTGGTGGCGCGTCGCCGGCACTTTCGGGCAACACCGGACCCACGAACTCGACCGTGGGTGGCAAGTCGGTGCGCGGATACTCGAAGCCGGCCACCGACAATTGCAGAAGTCCATCGGCCAGCCTGGGCCAATCGCTGATGAAGACCGGAGCGGCGGGGCTGCCGACCTCACGCAATGCCTGGTTGAGCCTGCGCTGGCTCCCGCCCATGATGATGCGCTGCGCGACCTTGGTCATCCTGCGATAGTCAAAGCCCGGTTCGGGAAGCCATCCCATGCCGAAGGGCGGGGTATCAACACTCGACAACGTGAGCGGACCGACCCCGCACACCAGAATCGGAGGTCGCGGGTTGTCGCTGAGAAGCAGTGGCAACACACCGGTGAACGTCACATCCGCCAATACGCCGTCGGCCGATTCGTACTCCAACAGCGCGCGTAGCGATTCCGTCTGCCGGGCAAGGGGTTCGACGAAAGCCGCTGTGAGCCCCGTGCGCCCGTGATGGTACCGGCGTGCTTGATCCGGTAGATGCCGGATCCAGCTGGGGGCGCCTGCTGGTGGTCTCACTCCTGCGCCGGCGCGAAGCGGCTCGAACCGCAGACCGGCGCGACGGGCCGTGTCGGCAAACTCGGCGTCGGACAAGACGATCACCTCGTGACCGGCAGACCTGAGCCCCACGCCAATGTGCACCATCGGCATCACGTGACCCGACATCGAACTCACGGCCATCAGATACTTCGCCAAACGATGTCCTCTGCTCCGCTATCGCTCGAGCAGGTGTTTGCTCGACGCGTCCCAAATGGCACCGGTCATGGTGGACCGGCCGGCCGGGGGGCGCCCGAACCGCGATTCGTCGGAACTGTACCCAGCATGCTCGGCGGCGAAGCGTCAGTCGTCGAGAAACCGCTTGACCGGCGATTCTGGTCTTTGACCGGCAAATTCGGGTACGCCCTATGCCGTGGCATGGTTTCGGGCAATGGCGCGTCCGCCGACTGGGCAGTGAAACATGCCGGGATCGGTGTCCTTGATGGATGGCTGGCTGCCGACGGCGTTGGAGGCGCTGGCCGTCGTGGGGGTGATCGTTGCCGTCAGTCGGCGCTCGCGACGGTGGACTGTGCGGTGGATACCGATTCTGCTGGTGATCGGTGTAATCGCCGCGGTCACGACGCGTTGGTATGTCGGGGACCTGGGCATCGCCAGTGAGCCGGCGCCGTGGCGATTGTGGCTATGGACGGGCATGAGTGCGGCCACGGTCACTGCGGTTGTCGCGGGCTGGCCGGAGACCGGCTGGTTTCGCCGAAACGCGACGGTCTTCGCGGCATCGCAGTGCATATTGAGTATCGGCGTCATCACCAACGTCTGGATCGGGTACTTTCCGACCGTCGATACCGCGTGGAGCCAGCTGACCGCCCGGCCACTACCCGACGAAACCGATTGGGCGGCAGTGCAGGCTCGGCACACACAGAGCGGCGGCGGCGCGTTGCTGCCCGTCGATACCGGATCCACAGCCTCCGGCTTCTCGCACCGCACCGAATACGTATATCTACCGCCGGCGTGGTTCACCAGCTCACCGCCGCCTCGCCTCCCCGTGGTCATGATGATTGGCGGAGAATTCAACACGCCCGCTGACTGGGTGCGTGCCGGTAATGCCGTCAGTGCGTTGGACGCCTACGCCGCCACGCATTCCGGACACGCACCCGTTGCCGTCTTCGCCGACTCCACCGGCTCGTTCTTCAACGACACCGAGTGCGTCAACGGGCCCCGCGGCCGCGCCGCTGACCACTTGACCAAAGACGTGATTCCCTACGTCGCAAATCACTTCGGTGCGCGCGCGTCGAACTGGGGGGTGGCCGGGTTCTCGGCGGGCGGCACGTGCGCCGTCGACCTCGCGGTCATGCATCCCGAGCTGTTTCGCGTATTCCTGGATATCGCAGGCGATCCGGGGCCAAATGCGGGAAACCGCAGGCAGACGATCGACCGGCTCTACGGCGGTGACGAGCAGGCATGGCTTCACTTTGACCCAGCGACGTCCATCGCGAGGCGCGGCGCGTACGGCGATCTCGCCGGGCAGTTCGTCGTGCCCGCCGCCACTGGGACCAACGCCGTCGACCCGTGTAAATCGGCGCCAACGAGCACAGATGACGACGTGCGCGCGGCGAGCGCCTTATGCGTGCTGGGCCGTTCCAAGGGCATCGACTGCACCGTTGTGATCCAGCCGGGCAGGCACGTGTGGCCCTTCGCCGCGACTGCATTCTCCGAGGCGCTGCCGTGGCTGGACGCCCAGCTCACCGAGCGCCGGTGACCGACGACACACGACGCGCGCGCCTTACTACCCATCCACATCAGCGGACGGCTCGAATTCGTAGATGACCTTCCGGGATCTGCAAACAGGAGAACGCTGCGTGCAGCAACACAAGAGATCATTCATGTCGCCTTCGCTGCGCGATCTGCAGCGACCCGCTGAGAACAGCTACAACGAGTACACAACTCAGCAGTGCGCTGAGTGCGGCCACCTGATGTACTACCAGGTGCACATCGGGAAGGTCGGCAACGAGTGGCGTGAGGTCGGAAGGCGGGGGCCCAGCTGCTGGAACGCCGATTGCCAGAGCCAATCACGGGGCGACGAGCCGGCCGCTGCGGCAGATTGACCGTCGTATCGGGGCAAGTCACTGATGTCATGGCACACCGGTGAGTTCGGGGGCGGTGGGCACAGTCGGGCGCTTGCTACTAAACGCCTGGGGTTGGAAGAACTCGTGGCTGTGCCCACCGCCTGCGGAACCGGATGCCCGACTACGTCTTTGGCTAAACGGCCGGCGGAATTGACGGGCTGGCAAACAGGGCCCGCGACCAGAGCGAGGAAGTCGCTAGCCGTTCTCGATTCGGGACAGGACCAATTTGGCGACGGCCACTTCGGGTTGCTGATTGTTGTTCTCTGCTGAGAGCCCGACACTGAAGCCCTGCGTCGAATTCGCTTTCACCCAGAGCTGGCCCTGATGTTGCCCCGGATTAGTCGCCGTCACGTACTTCGCCTGTTGACCGAGTCCCGGGACGTCCTCGACGACTGCGTGCGGGTCGGCCGCTATTTTTGCCATCTCCGCATCCCACAAGTCGCCAAAGAGCTGCAGGGTTACAGCGGCGCGGGGCTGCTTGCTTGTCAGCGGTGCATCCGTGTAGTAGCAGCCAGGATTGTTCATATGGACTGTGGCCATATCGGTGCTCTGTTTGACCGGTATTCCGCTGGCTTCAGCGATTTCGTCCGCTGTAGCGAATCTGCAGCCATCCTGCTCTGAAACTGATGTCGAACGACTGGACCTGGCGGTGTCCGAGGGGTGGCTGCAGGCGGCGAGCGACGTCAACAGTGCAGCCGCAACTGACGGCACTATGAGCCACTTCCGATGATGCATGAATCCCCACTCACCTCCGGTACACCCCGTATCCCAGCAGGAATGGTAACGATTGCGAAATCTGCCGCCGCGCGGTCGAGCTGGGCCGACTACGGGAGAAGCCGATCGTCCATATCGCCAGAGACCGGGGTACGCGCTGTGAAGGTCACCCGAATTCCTCCGGGACCTCCCACCGCCACTTGGTGATGTCGACGATGCTGACCAACACCAGCAGCTCCTTGGCGCGGCGAAGGATGGAACCAGATGCAAGCGCCGTAATGGGATAGCCATCGGCGTGGAACCACTCTGTGACGGTGTTCTGAGTGGCGCGCAGGAGCTCGACGCAGTGTTGCGGTGGGGTTTTGGCGTGTCCCACCAGTAGATCCGGCAGCGGCTGTCCCTTGAGCCTTGCCGGGCGCTTGTGGCCGAGCAGTGCGGCGCAGGCCGGGTTGGCGTAAGCAGTGATGCCGTTGGATTTAGCCACGATGATCGGAGTGGGTAAGCAGTCGAGCACTATCCGGGCTGGAAGCTCATGAAGTACTACGTCAGCCTTGCTCGCCGGACGTCGGCGACGTCGTTCTGCGCCGTTCGGCGCGGCGTGCAGGAAGCTGGGATCGAGTTCGGTCATGGTCATCCCCCCAGATGTCACCGAGGTGTCGGGGACACGGCGTAGCACCTTCTGGAGCCAGCGGCAAACGATAGCGGCTGGGTTCGACCCGACGTGGCTGTGTTATCAGCGTCCACAATCTTACTCACCGTCCGGGGGTATGCATCGCAAAGATGACGACTGGGCGAGTTCCAATTTGGCCGTCCACACCAAAGTGAACTCGTACATATTCAGTGGCCAGGTCGAACTGCCCGCCTGAGACAGACTTCGGGCGACCCGATCAAATTCGACCACCGGCAGTAGGCCTAGCAGATCTGCGGACCTACGAGAAAGTGGCATCTACCAGGCAATATGGGTGCCCCCGGCAGGAATCGAACCTGCGACCTAGGGATTAGAAGGCCCTTGCTCTATCCGACTGAGCTACGGAGGCGGCGCGCGAAGTCTACCCAACGAGCGCCGTTGACCGGCTAAGCGCCGACCACACCAACAATCCCTCCCGCACCATCGGCCAGCGGACTAGCGTTGGCGTGGACGCGACGATCGGAGGGGCGTGTAGGTGGCTGAGACACTGGACGCGGCGGGACTGCCAGAGGAACTCAACGCTCTCGACCTATTGCTGCATCGCGGTGAGGCGAACCCGCGAACGAGGTCCGGCATCATGGCCCTCGAGGTGCTCGACAGCACGCCGTCGTGGAAACGCTTCGTCGACGTCTTCGAACACGCGTCCCGGCAGGTGCTCCGGCTGCGGCAGAAGGTCGTCGTGCCGACGGTTCCCACCGCCGCGCCGCGCTGGGTGGTCGACCCGGACTTCAACCTCAACTACCACGTCCGCCGGGTCCGTGTTCCCGAGCCTGGCACGCTTCGTGAGGTTTTCGACCTCGCCGAGGTGAGTTTGCAGTCGCCGCTGGATATCTCGCGTCCCCTGTGGACCGCCACGCTCGTCGAAGGCCTGGAGGGTGGCCGCGCCGCGACCCTGCTGCACATGAGCCACGCCGTGACCGACGGCGTCGGCGCCGTCGAGATGTTCGCCCATATCTACGACCTCGAGCGCGACCCGGCGCCACGAAAGCCCGCGCCGCTGCCCATTCCGCAGGACCTGACCGCAAACGAGCTCGCCCGAGTCGGCCTCAACCAGCTGCCCAACAACATCGTTCGCGGCGCCCGCGGCGCCTTGACGGGTGCGGCCAAGGTAGTCGGGAAAGTGTTGAGCGACCCGGCCTCCGCCGTCGGGGGAGTCGTCGAGTACGCACGGTCCGGCAGCAGAGTGATGTCAACGGCGGCGGTGCATTCGCCCCTGCTCCGCCGCCGCAGCTTGTCCTCACGCAGCGAGGCCATCGAGATGAAACTCTCGGACATCCGCGCTGCCGCGAAGGCCGCCGGGGGCTCGATCAACGATGCCTATCTGGCGGCACTCTGCGGTGCGTTGCGCCGTTACCACGACGAGCTCGGCATGCCGATCGAAGCGCTGCCGATGGCAATCCCCGTCAACCTTCGAGCCGATGCCGACCCGGCCGGGGGGAACCGCTTCGCCGGGGTGATGATCTCTGCTCCGCTCGGGATCGCCGATCCTGCGGCGCGCATACACAGCGTCCGCACCCAGATGATCAAGCGGAGAGAAGAACCCGCGATCGACATGATCGGCGCCGTCGCGCCTCTGCTGGGCCTTCTGCCCGACCCGATACTCGAATCGGTGGCCGGTTCGGTGGTGTCGGCCGACGTACAGGCCAGCAACATACCGGTCTATGCGGGTGATACTTTCATAGCAGGCTCAAAGGTGTTGCGACAGTACGGCCTTGGTCCGCTGCCGGGAGTCGCGATGATGGCGGTGCTCATCTCGCGGGGCGGTATGTGCACCATAACCACTCGCTACGACCGAGCCTCGGTCAGCGACGAAAATCTCTGGGCCCGATGCCTGGTGACCGGATTCAACGACGTCCTGGCGCTCGGTGGGCCCGGGCGGGCCAGCCCCGCGTCGTTCAGGGAACCGGAAGCGACAAATATGCAGGCCGCATCGAACAACGGGAGTTCGCCGTCATGAGTCCGTCCAACGACCGGTCCCTCGATCGCCTCAACCCGCGGCTTCCCGGTTCGGTCGCCGAGATCGAAGCCAGTCCGCAAGGACCGAAGGTCGGCGCGTTCTTCGACGTCGACGGCACGCTTGTCGCCGGCTTCACCGGCGTGCTCATGACGCAAGACCGGTTCCGCCGCCGCGAGATTGGGATCGGCGAGTTCCTCGGCGTCGTGCAGGCCGCGCTCAACCACCAACTCGGACGCGCCGATTTCGAACAGCTCATCTACCGGGGCGCCTCGATGATGAAGGGGCGCTCGCTCGACGAAATCGACGAGCTCGGCGAGCGGTTGTTCGTCCAGCACGTGGTGTCGCGGATCTACCCCGAAATGCGTGAGCTGGTCCGTGCGCACATGGCACGCGGTCACACCGTCGTGCTCAGCTCGTCGGCGCTGACTGTGCAAGTCGAGCCGGTGGCGCGGTTCCTCGGCATCGGCAACATCCTCAGCAATCGGTTCGAGACCGACGACGACGGAATCTTGACGGGCGGTGTCCTCAGGCCGATCATCTGGGGCCCGGGCAAGGCGAATGCGGTGCAGAAGTTCGCCTCCGAGAACGAGATCGACTTGAAGAAAAGCTACTTCTACGCCGACGGCGACGAAGACGTCGCGCTGATGTACCTCGTCGGAAACCCGCGACCCACCAATCCGGAGGGCAAGCTCGCCGCTGTGGCCGCCAAGCGCGGCTGGCCGGTGCTGCGGTTCACCAGTCGCAGTGGCAGCAGCCCGATGTCGCGATTGAGGACCGTCGCCGGGATGGCGTCCTGGGCGCCGGTGGCGGTCGGCGCCCTCGGAGTGGGGTTGCTCGCCGGCAGCAGGCGGCGCGGGATCAACTTCTTCACCTCGAACAGCGGTGAGCTGCTCCTATCCGCCGCGGGCGTGCGCCTCAATGTGCTCGGCGAAGAGAACCTCACCGAAAAGCGGCCAGCGGTGTTCATCTTCAATCACCGCAATCAGGTCGACCCGATCATCGCGTGCACGCTTGTGCGCGACAACTTCACCTCGGTGGGCAAGAAGGAACTCGAGAATCACCCGATCATGGGCCCGCTTGGCCGGATGATGGACGCGGTGTTCATCGATCGCGAAAACTCCAGGGCTGCAGTCGAAGAACTCAAGAAGGTCGAGGAACTCGCGCGCAAGGGTTTGTCGGTCGTCATCGCCCCCGAAGGCACGCGTCTTGACACCACCGAAGTGGGGCCGTTCAAGAAGGGGCCGTTCCGTATCGCGATGGCGGCCGGCATCCCGATCGTTCCCATCGTGCTGCGCAACGCCGAGGTGATCTCCTCCCGCGATTCCAGCACGATGAACCCGGGAATCGTGGACGTCCTCGTCTACCCCCCGATCCCCACCGACGACTGGACCGTCGCGAACCTGCCCGACAAGATCGCGGCGATCCGTCAGCTCTACTTGGACACACTGAAAGACTGGCCGCGCGAGGACGTTCCGGCGGTCGACCTGGGAACGGCCACCGCCCCAAAGAAGGCCGCCCCGAAGGCGCCGGCCAAGGAAGTGGCGGCCAAG
>JAVHWG010000163.1:0-3172 GCA_032159965.1 Mycobacterium sp. | reverse complement strand
TCAGCTCGTCGACCGCCACCGTGGCACCCGGTCGCACCAGCCCGGCCAGTACCTTGGCGAAACTCCGCACGCCCTCGTCGAATTCGAGATAGAGCGGACCGTGCACGTGATCAGCGGGCAACTCCGACTCGAAGGCGCTGCCTTCGCGGAACGGCATGTACAGGTGAGGGTGCTCGTCGTCGGCAAGGACGACGGCGACCGGCCGCTCGACGTGAGACAGCCCCGCGTCGAGTAGCGGCCAGCTGGCCCCCGTTGCATAGACCACGTTGCCGTTGCCGAGCAGCACCAGTGCATCGACGCCCTTGTCCTTCATGGCGTTTCGCAGTCGGGCTCCGCACTCGCGGTACATCCTGGCGCGGTCGGGCAGGTCCGGGATGTCGAACCGAACGGTATCGGTGGCAAAGGTCGTCACGAGACCCCCAGGAAGTTCTTGATGTTGGTGCTGACGATCTTCACCGCGTCATCGGGGCCGACCGCCTCGACGACGGCGGCCAGCGACTTCTCCGAGTAACCGAAGGTGCTCTCGTTGTGCGGGTAGTCCGAGGACCACATCACCTTGTCGACACCGATCTGGTCGATCAGTCGCAGTCCCAGCGGGTCCACCATGAACGAGGCGCTCATGTGGTTGTCCCAGTAGTAGCGGACGCCGTGCTCCAGTTGATGGTTGAACATGTGACGGTAGGAGGCGAACAGGTGCTCGGCGTCCTGCAGCGCGGTTGGCACCCAGGCGATCCCGCCTTCGAACCAGCCGATCTTCAGCTTCGGGTGCCGGTCAAGGATGCCGGCGAAGACGTACTTGGCGAACTGCTCGCGGAACGAGTCGACGTTGATCATCATGCCGACCACGACACTGTTGTTCTCGCACGGCGTCTTCGGCGGCGTCTCACCGATGTGGTGGGCGACCGGCAGGCCGGCCTCCTCGATCTCGTCCCACACCGCATCCATCGAGGCGCTGCCGTAGTCGTAGACCTTGCCCTCGTCGTCCTTACCGGGATTCAACGGCATCAGGAACGTCTTGAGTCCCAACGACTTCAGCTCGGCCAGTGTGCTGCGGGTGCCCTTGGGGTCCCACCAGTTGATCAGCCCGACGCCGTGGAAGCGGCCGTTCGACTTTTCCTGCAGCTCGGCGATGTGCTCGTTGTAGATCCGGAAGACACGCTCACGCAGCGCCTTGTCGGGGTAGTGGAACAGCGCCAGCACGGCATTCGGGAAGGCCAGCTCCTTCTGGATGCCGTCCTCGGCGAGCTCGCGGATGCGCGCCTCGATGTTGTTGGTCGCCGCGCCTGCCAGATCGTCGTACTGCATGAGCACCCGACCGAAGTCACCCGCCACGAAGGACCGACCGTTGACGCCGACCATGTACGCGCCGTCTTCGTACCAGATCCGCGGCGCCTGCCCCTTGAGGTCATCCGGGAAGCGCTCGAAGAAGATGTCCTCGGCGACGGAGATGTGGTTGTCCGCCGAGAAGACCTCGGTGCCCGCGGGCAAACCGCTGACGGAGCCCGCGGCATGGCCGCGACGGTCCTTGGGCGCGCCCCAGCCTTCGGGTGGATAGAGCGTGCTTGTTGCTGTTGGGGTTGACATCGGTGGCACTCCAATCGGGCTGTGGTGCAGGAAGGATCGGCAGGGTTACCAGGTCACCGGCAGGTCGTAGACGCCGTAGGCGAGCCGGTCGTGTTTGAAGGGGACCTCGTCGAACGGAATCGCCAACTTCAGGGTCGGGATACGACGCAGCAGTGTCTGAAACACGATCTGTAGTTCGGCGCGGGCGAGCTGTTGCCCGACACACTGGTGGCGGCCGTAGCCGAACCCGAGTTCCTGTCCGGCGTCCCTGGTGAAGTCCAGCTTGTCGGGATCCGGGTACGCGGCGGCATCCCAGTTTGCGGGTGCCAGGTCGATGATGATGCCCTCGCCGGCACGGATGGTCTCGCCACCGATCTCGATGTCCTCGGTCGCGACCCGACGCTGCCCGTTCTGGATGATCGACAGGTAGCGCATCAGTTCCTCGGCGGCGTTCGCAATGAACTTCGGATCGTCCGAATCACGAAGCAGTGCGGCCTGTTCGGGGTTCTCGAGCAGGGCCAACACGCCGATGCCAATCATGTTGGCCGTGGTTTCGTGGCCGGCGATGAGCAACCCGGTACCCAGCTGCGCAGCTTCCTTCACGCTGATCTCGCCGGCGGTCACCCGTTCGGCGAGATCGGACACCGCGTCCTCGGCCGGGTTGGCCTGCTTCTTCTTGACCAGGTCGATGAGGTACTGGTGCAGGCTCATCGCGCCCTTTTGCATGGCATCCGCGGCCGCGAAGCGAGCGAGGCCAGCGTTGGCGTGCTCCTGGAAGAATTCGTGGTCTTCGTAGGGGACGCCAAGCATGTCGCTGATCACCTTGGTGGGAACCGGCAGTGCCAGCTTGGCGATGATGTCGGCAGGCTGCGGGCCGGCCAGGATCGCGTCGATGCACTCGTCGGTCACCTGCTGGATGGTCGTGCGCAAACCCTCGACACGCTTGAAGGTGAACGGCTTGGACAGCATCCGGCGGAACCGGGTGTGTTCCTCGGCGTCGGACGTGAACACCGAACGGGGCCGCTTGTCGACGGTGGACAGCATGTGTTCGTTCCAGTGCGGAAAGCCCTCGATCCGGTCGTCAACGCTGACGCGCGGGTCGGCGAACAGCGCCCGCGCGACGGCGTGCCCGGTGATCAGCCACGGCGTGGTGCCGTTCCAGATGCGCACCCGTGAAAGCGGCTTGGCCTCGCCCATCTCGAGCATCTGCAGTGGCGGGGCGAACGGGCAGCGCGGCGAACGCTCCATCGGGTACTCGGGTACGTTGGCCGAAACCTTCTCGGCGGCAAGCGTTTCTGACATCGATACTCCGTCATTCCTCGAGGTGGATGGCCAGGGCGGGGCACGCGGCCGCGGCCTTGCGGGTGTCTTCGGCGAGATCGGCGTCCGGTTCGGAGATGAGCAGGACGACCACGCCGTCGTCGTCGCTCTGGTCGAAGACCTCGGCCGCGTTCAACACGCACATCCCGGATGACACGCACTTGTCCTGATCGACGGTCACCTTCACGAGGCGCCCCCGCGGGCTAGCGGGGTCACGGGCGCGAGCCACATTCCGACGATCGCATCGATGAGACCCGTGCCCGCCGACTGCCAGGAGGTTCGGCTCGCC
>JAVHWG010000140.1:0-23656 GCA_032159965.1 Mycobacterium sp. | reverse complement strand
GGTGACAACATCCTCGGGATGCTGGTCCGCAACCACGGGGAACAGCTGACCGACACCGAACTCGTCGGTGTCGCCGGCCTGCTGCTCGTGGCCGGCCACGAGACCACGGCGAACATGCTCGGGCTCGGCACGCTCGCGTTGCTGCGCCACCCCGGCCAGTTGGCGCTCGTCCGCGACGACCCGGCGGCAGTCGTCGGTGCCGTCGAGGAGTTGCTGCGATGGTTGTCCGTGGTGCAGACCGCGATACCGCGCACGACGACGGCCGACGTCGAGATCGCGGGCGTGCGAATCCCGAGAGGGCAGATGGTGTTCTTCTCGCTGCCATCCGGCAACCGCGACCCCGAATTGCTGGACGCCCCAGACACGCTTGACATCCGCCGCGGTTCGACAGGTCACCTAGCGTTCGGCTACGGCGTTCACCACTGCCTCGGTGCCCCGCTGGCCAGGATGGAGATGCGCATCGCGTTCCCGGCGCTGCTGCGGCGCTTCCCGGGCTTGCGTCTTGCCGAGCCGTTCGACACGCTGGATTTCCGGTCCTTCAACTTCATCTACGGCCTGCGATCGCTACGGGTGGACTGGTGAGTCACCTCAGGAGTGCGTAGCACTCGATGATGCGGCGCAGCCACCAGTCCCGTCGCTCCGGCGACGCGGCAAGTCCGTCGACCCGAGCCGGATCGGGCACAACAGACCCGACGGACAGGTACCCGTCGACGGGGAGCACCGCCTCGGCGACATCCTCGTCGAACAGCCGTCCCGTAGCCAGCCCGCACGCATGGCTCAGCGTCATCAACGCGGCCGCGGTCTGCAGCCCGGTGCCGATGCCGACGGCCGAGTCCAGCGCGCTGGAGACGACGACCGGAATGCCGATCTGATCGGCGATCGCCAGCAGCGCCGACGGGCCGCCCAGCGGAGCGACCTTCAGCACCGCGATGTCTGCCGCGCCGGCGCGAACGACCCGCAGGGGATCGTCCGCCTTGCGAATGCTCTCGTCTGCGGCCACCGGGATGTCGATCCGCCTGCGGACCTCGGCCAGCTCCTCAACCGTCTTGCAGGGCTGCTCGATGTACTCCAGCGGACCCAGCGCGCCCGCCGCGGCGACGGCCTGTTCGACGGTCCAACCCCCGTTGGCGTCCACCCGCACCGTCGGCACCAGCGCGCGGACTGCATCCACGCGCGCGACGTCGTCGCGCAGGGTCTGCCCGGGCTCGGCCACTTTGACCTTCGCCGTGCGCGTACCGGGGAACCTGCTGAGCAGCTCGGGTACTTCCTCGGGCGGGACCGCTGGGACGGTGGCGTTGACCGGAATGCGATCGCGTTTGGCGTCAAGGGGTTTGCGATAGGCCGATTCGACCGCCGACGCCAGCCAATGCACGGCCTCGGGTGGCTCGTACTCGACGAACGCGCCGAATTCGCCCCAGCCGCCCGGCCCCTCGATCAATGCCAATTCGCGAACAATGATGCCGCGGAAGCGAACTCGCATCGGAAGTGCGACCACGCGCACGCGGTCGAGCAGGTCGGCGAGGTCTGGCGTCAAACCCCGTACACCTGCCGCCCCGCCAGGAACGTGGCCCGCACCTCGAGGTCGGCAATCGACTCGGGCGGCACCGCGCGCGGATCTGCGGACAGCACAACCAGATCCGCGTATTTACCCACTTCCAGCGAGCCGATCACGTCGTCGGCGAAAAGCTGCCATGCCGCGTCGAGAGTCTGCGCGCGGATGGCCTGCTCCACGGTCAGCCTCTCCTGCGGCCCCAGCACCCGACCACTCGGCGCGATCCGGGTCACGGCCACGCTGATGTTGCGCAGCGGCTCCTCAGGGGTGACCGGCGGGTCGTTGTGCAGCGAGATACGCATTCCCGTCGCGACCGCGGATCCGCAAGGCATCCAACGCGATCCGTGCTCGGAACCGAACAAACCGTCGACGATCACGTCGCCCCAGTAATGGATCTGGTCGACGAAGATGCTGCATGTGACCCCGAGTTCGTGGGCGCGCCGCAACTGCTCGGGCCGGATGGCCCCGACGTGCTCGAGGCGCAACCGGTGGTCGTCGCGCGGATGTCGTTGCAGCGCTTCCTCATACACGTCCAGGATGGTGTCGACGCCTGCGTCGCCCTGAACGTGGCAGGCCATCGGCCAGCCGAGCGGGAAGTACGCTCCGACGATCTCGGTCAGCTGCTCGCGGCTGTAGTTGGCATGGCCGCACGATCCCGGCGTCACACCGATCGCGCGGGTCGCGTCGGTGTCGAGGTACGGGAACGACAAGTCGATGTTGCCGATCCACGGCGACCCGTCCACCCAGATCTTGATACCGACCTGACGAACCATGTCGTCACCATCGCCGGGCGCGGCATCGGTGTGCATGGCCGCGGTGGAGATCTCGTAGGTGCGCAACCGGACCGTCAACGCATCGCGCATCCCGTCGAGCACCGGCCGGAAGACGGGGTCGAACGCCATCTCCGAACATGTCGTCAGGCCCGCGCGGTTCAGCCGCGCACACTCCGCGCCGAGCATCGCCGGAAAGTCCGCGGGCGAGATCGCGTCGGCCAGCAACGAGAACACCGCAGCGGTCTCCTCCGCGGTGCCGTCCAGGGCACCGTCGGCGTCGCGGCCGTACCGGGCTCCCTTCGGATCGGGGGTGTCGCGGGTCAGGCCGGCGCGCCGGGCCGCCGCGGTGTTGAAGTACGCCTTATGCCCGGAGTTGTGGATGACCACCAGCGGGGTTTGCGGTGCCGTGCTGTCCAGCCAGTGCAATGTCGGATCGGGCAGGCCGGTTTGCAGCAGCGGGTCCCAGCCGACGAGATAGGCCCCGTCCGCACCGCGAATCGCCACCTCGGTGCGGACGGCGTCCACGACGGCGTCGGGATCGCGCATGGTGACCGGTCTGATGTCGACCATGCGGTCGGAGAGCACGATCGCCTCCATCAGCGGGTGCCCGTGCGCCTCGATCAGTCCCGGCATGACGCAGCGGTCGCCGATGTCGAGCACCTGCGTCTCGGGCCCGATGTGCGGTTGCACATCGGCGTGGCCACCGACGGCCACGAGTCGTCCGCCGGTTACCGCGAGCGCTTCGGCAGTGGGATTCGCGTCGTCGACTGTCAGGACGGTTCCCCGGATGACGAGCTCTGCAGGCGGCACGGGCCGATGGTACGGCGGTTCCTCCGCGAGCCGTCTGAAAAAAGTTGGATGGCCGTGTCGAATTGGCCGTCCGCCGTTCGACGTGTCAACGAGGGCACGATGTACGGGCCCCTACCAGATCCGTAGAGGAGACAACGATGCGTTACATGCTGATCATGCGGTCCACCCCGGCAGCCGAGAAGGCCATGGAAAACGTCGACTTCAGCGAGGTCATCGCCGCGATGGGCCGGTTCAACGAGTCGCTGATCAAGGCCGGCGTGCTGCTGGCCGCCGAGGGACTCACCGGGCCCGAAGAAGGCTTCGTCGTCGACTTCGACTCCGACCCCCCGGTGGTCACCGATGGGCCGTACACCGAGGCAAAAGAGCTGTTCAACGGGTTCTGGATCCTCGACGTCTCGTCAATCGAGGAGGCCAAGCAGTGGGCGCAGAAAACCCCGCTGGGGCCCGGAGTTCGCCTGGAGGTGCGCCGCGTCAGCGAGGTGGAGGACTTCCCGCAGGACAACGAGTGGATCCAGAAGGAGACCCAGTGGCGCGACGAGCTGCAGCGCAAGGCCTCAAACGAATCCTGACTCGTTACCTGCCGTTCAACCGCTCAGCACCCTAGACTTCACCCGGTCGATTACCGGTGGGAGGGCAACGTGTGGCGGATGCTGCTGATCGCGGGGGCGGCTTCGGTGGTGGGGCTGACGAGTGCCTGCGCAACCACGGTGACCGGCACGCCCAAAGCCGAGAGACCGCAGGCGGGATCCCAATCGGCATCGACGTCGGCGCCCGCGCCGGCGTCGACCACCCCGCCCCCCGCGGTCGGCAGCGTCGCCGAGGCCGACCTGGAGGGATTGCTGCTGCCCGTCGAGGATGTCCAGACGGTCATGGAGGCGCCCGAGCTGGGGGTCGACAAGACGTACACCGAGATGCCGCCCAGTACGGTCGGGTACATCCCCGAGGACTGTGCCAGCGCGGCGTACAACACGGTTGAGACGGGCTACCGGGACAGCGGGTTCACCGCGACCCGCGGGGCCGTCATGCAGGAGCCGGCCACCGCGCCCCAGCTCCTGCACGTCGTCGACGAGGGCGTGGTGACGTTCCCTGACGCCACCGCGGCCGCCGCCTACGTGACGAAGACTGTTGAGCGGTGGGGACATTGCGCGAAAAGCCCGTTCACCGCGCAACGCCCCGAGTCCGTCGAGCACTGGAACTTCGGCGACCTGTCAGCGGTCAACGGCATCAATTCCATTCCGAAGACCACCGAAGGCAGCGACTGGACGTGTTCGCACGCCATCACGTCCAAAGCCAACGTCGTGGTGGACGTGTCGGCGTGCGGCTTCTCGATGGCCGATCAGGCTGCCAACATCGCCGGCCGGATCCGGGACAAGATTCCCGGGTAGGTTCCCGTCACTGCTTTCTGTAACACGTTCTAGTCTTGACGCCATGACTCAGGTTGATGCCTCTTCGCGCGAGCGCACATCGGACGATCTCCTCCGCCATCCCCTGCACTCGGGTCACCTGCTTGTCGGCGCGCTGAAGCGTCACAAGGACAAACCGCTTCTCTACCTCGGCGACACGACGCTGACGGGCGGCGAGTTGGCCGACCGCATCACCCAGTACGTCCAGGCGTTCGAGGGCCTGGGCGCCGGGACCGGCGCCACCGTCGGACTGCTGTCACTGAACAGGCCCGAGGTGCTGATGATCGTCGGCGCAGGCCAGACGCAGGGTTACCGGCGCACGGCACTGCACCCCCTCGGCTCGCTGGACGACCACGCGTTCGTGCTCTCGGACGCGGGTGTGACGTCGTTGATCATCGACCCGAATCCGATGTTCACCGAGCGCGCGCTCGGCCTATTGGAGAAGGTCGACTCCCTGAAGCAGATCCTGACCATCGGCCCCGTGCCCGACGCGCTGGCCGACGTGGCGGTGGACCTCAACGCCGAGGCCGCCAAATACCAGCCGCGTGAGCTGGTGGCCGCCGAGCTGCCGCCGGATCAGGTCGTGGGTCTCACGTACACCGGCGGAACGACGGGCAAGCCTAAGGGCGTCGCGATGACGGTGCAGACCACGTGGACGATGACCTCGATCCAGCTGTCGGAGTGGGAATGGCCCGAGAATCCGCGCTTCCTGATGATCACGCCGCTCTCACACGCCGGCGCCGCGTTCTTCATGCCCACCGTGATCAAGGGCGGCGAGGTGATCGTGCTGTCCAAGTTCGACCCTGCCGAGGTGCTCAGAGTCATTGAGGAGCAACGCATTACAGCGACCATGGTAGTGCCGTCGATGTTGTACGCCCTGATGGACCACCCGGATTCGCGGACACGGGACCTCTCGTCGTTGGAGACCGTCTACTACGGCGCATCCGCGATCAACCCCGTGCGGTTGAAAGAGGCGATCGACCGGTTCGGCCCGATCTTCGCGCAGTACTACGGCCAATCCGAGGCGCCGATGGTGATCACGTATCTGGCCAAGGGCGAGCACGACGAGAAACGGCTCACCTCATGCGGGCGCCCCACGCTGTTTGCGCGTACCGCCCTGCTGGGCGAGGACGGAAAGCCGGTGCCGCGAGGCGAGGTCGGCGAGATCTGCGTCAGCGGGCCACTGCTGTCCGGCGGCTACTGGCATCTGCCGGAAGCCACCGCGCAGACGTTCCGCGACGGCTGGATGCACACGGGCGATCTGGCCCGAGAGGACGAGGACGGCTTCTGGTTCATCGTCGACCGGGTGAAGGACATGATCGTCACCGGTGGCTTCAACGTTTTCCCGCGCGAGGTCGAGGACGTGGTGGCCGAGCATGAGGCGGTGGCGCAGGTCTGTGTGATCGGCACGCCGGACGATAAGTGGGGCGAGGCCGTCACCGCGGTCGTCGTGCTGCGCGAGGACGCACCGCGCGATGAGGAGTCGATCGCCGCCATGACCGTCGACATCCAGGCCGCCGTGAAGGAGCGCAAGGGGTCGGTGCAGTCGCCCAAGCAGGTGGTGGTCGTGGAGTCGCTGCCGCTGACGGGACTCGGCAAGCCCGACAAGAAGGCCGTCCGCGCGAAGTTCTGGGAGGGCGTCGGCCGCGCCGTCGGCTGAGTTCGTTCCGGCGCTAAACCCTCGGCAGAATGGGGATGTGGCCGCCACACAGGACCTGAAGAAGACCGTGGACGCGGTGTGGCGGGTGGAGGCCGCGAAGATCGTCGCCACCCTGACACGCAGCGTGGGCGACGTCGGGTTCGCCGAGGACCTTGCCCAGGAGGCTCTTGTCGACGCGCTGACGCAGTGGCCGTCGACCGGAGTGCCACGCAACGCAGGCGCGTGGCTGACGGCGGTTGCCAAGCGCAAGGCGATCGATTTCTGGCGCCGCCAAGAACGCCTCGACGAGCGGTACGCCGCCATGGCCCGCGAGCTGGAAACGCAACTGGCACCGCAGGATTGGGACGCCGACTGCATCGACGACGACGTGCTGCGGCTGATCTTCGTGGCAGCTCACCCGGTGGTGCCTGAGGAGGGCAGGATCGCGCTGACGCTGAGGGTCGTCGGCGGGCTGACCACCGAGGAGATCGCCCGGGCGTTCCTCGTGCCGACGGCCACGGTGGCGCAGCGCATCGTGCGGGCCAAGAAGACACTGGCGAAGGCCGGCGTCCCGTTCGAGGTGCCCGAGCGTGAAGAGTTTGCTGAGCGGCTGTCCAGCGTGCTGTCGGCGATCTACCTGATCTACAACGAGGGCTACTCCGCCTCGTTCGGCGAGCGCTGGATCCGCGGCGAGCTGTGCGCCGAGGCCCTGCGCCTGGGTCGCATCCTGGCCGCGCTGCTGCCCGACGAACCCGAGGTGCACGGGCTGCTGGCTCTGATGGAGTTCCAGACGTCACGATTCGGCGCACGGACCACTGCGGACGGCAGCCCGATCCTGCTGGCCGATCAAGACCGCACCAAGTGGGACCGCGCCCAAATACTCAGAGGCACAGCGGCTTTAACGCGGGCCGACGCTCTCGGTCGCGGCCGCGGAGCGTACGCACTGCAGGCCGCGCTTGCCCAGTGCCACGCCACCGCGCCGACCGCCGACGACACCGACTGGCACACGATCGTGCGGCTGTACGAGGCCCTGAGCGTGCTGACCCGCTCGCCGGTGGTCGAGATCAACCGCGCCATCGCCGTGTCAATGGCCACCGGGCCGGCCGAAGCCCTCGCGATCGTCGACGAGGTGACCGGGCTGGACGGCAGCCATCTACGGCCAAGTGTGCGGGGCGAGTTGCTGGCGCGCCTGGGCCGCCACGCCGAGGCGGCACGCGAATTCGAGGCGGCCGCAGCGCTCACCGGCAACGAACGTGAGCGCGATGTGCTGTTACGCAAGGCTTCGCGGCACCGCGAAACGGCTTCCAGGTAGCGTCGGCGTTATGTCCAACGAGCGCATCCGCCCACCGTGGTGGCTGAAGCCGCTGAACAAGGCGTTTATCGCATCGACGCGGCTCGGCCTCCCGGCCATGGGCAGAGAACGTCCTGTCGTCCTGACCGTGCCCGGCCGCAAGTCGGGCAAACCCCGCTCCACGCCGGTCACGCCCATGTACATCGACGGCCAGCGCTACGTCGTCGAGGGGTTTCCCGGCGCGGACTGGGCCAAGAACGCCCGAGCGGCCGGTGAGGCGACACTGCGGCAGGGCCGCCAGTCCGAGCAGGTCCGCGTGGTCGAGCTACCGGCCGAGGAAGCACGCCCGCTGTTGCGCGCTTTTCCGACCCAGGTCCCCACTGGCGTCGAATTCATGAAGAACGCCGGCCTGGTAAAGGACGGGCACCCGGAGGAGTTCGAGGCGCTCGCAGGCCGCTGCGCGGTGTTCCGATTCGACCCACTCACATGACGCTCACCCGGTTCCTGGTGGGCCTGACGGTCGCGATGGCCGGCATCTCCGCGGTTGCGGCGCCGTCCGCGCATGCCGACAACTGCGGTCAGGCCAAACCGCCGCTGGACGCCGCCAGTAAGCAGGTGGGCCGTGGCAGCATGCTCTGGATCAGCCGCAACGGCACCGTCGGCATCACCACCCCCGGCGGCACCGGCGCGGTTCAGGTTTCCAACGCGGGTGGGCCTCCGCTGCAAGCCTTCCTGATCGATGCGCAGCAGGACGGCAACCAGCAGTTGATCATCAGCAACACCGAGGTCGCCCATCTGTACACGGTGTCGGGGTGTGAGATCACCGCCGTCACCGACGCCCAGGGCGCCCCGTTCATGTTCGATCTACAGGAAGCGCGCAGCGGGCCCGCGTCAGGCGGCACCGGAGTCGACTGCCTCGACCTCGGCGAGGGTCGCCACCTGGTGGGCCTTTTGGCCCAACCCACGGACAACGGCGTCGCGGTGCGCCGCACCCAGATCAACCTCACCGGAGCGGTTGCCGCACCGGGCAAGTCCGACACGGCTTTTGGGCAGAGCCAACATGATCCGGTGGTCGCGTCGGCGTCGACGATCAGTTGCGGCGACCTCACGCTCAACAAGGACGGGGTCCGGCAGCCTTGACCGAGCAGCCGTTCGATCCCACGCAATGGCGTCCTGTCGACGGCTTCGGTGAGCTGACCGATGTCACCTACCACCGCCACGTCGGGGACGGCACGGTGCGAGTGGCGTTCAACCGTCCCGACGTGCGCAACGCGTTTCGTCCGCACACCGTCGACGAGCTGTACCGTGCGCTGGACCATGCGCGGATGTCCCCGGACGTCGGCGTCGTCCTGCTCACCGGAAACGGGCCGTCGGGCAAGGACGGCGGTTGGGCGTTCTGCTCTGGTGGCGACCAGCGCATCCGCGGCCGCACCGGTTACCAGTACGCCGCGGGTGAGACCGCCGACAGTGTCGATCCCGCCCGCGCCGGAAGACTGCACATCCTGGAAGTCCAGCGCCTGATCCGGTTCATGCCCAAGGTCGTCATCTGCCTCGTCAACGGGTGGGCGGCCGGCGGCGGGCACAGCCTGCACGTCGTGTGCGACCTGACGCTCGCAAGCCGCGAGCACGCCCGGTTCAAGCAGACCGACGCCGACGTCGGCAGCTTCGACGGCGGATACGGCAGCGCATATCTGGCCAGGCAGGTCGGGCAGAAGTTCGCCCGCGAGATCTTCTTCCTCGGCAGGCCATACACCGCCGAGCAGATGCATCGGATGGGTGCGGTCAACGAGGTCGTCGACCACGCCGAACTGGAAGCCGTCGGCATCGAGTGGGCCAAGACGATCAACGCGAAATCACCGCAGGCACAACGGATGTTGAAGTTCGCTTTCAATCTGCTCGACGACGGCCTGGTAGGTCAGCAGCTGTTCGCCGGCGAAGCCACCCGGCTGGCCTACATGACCGATGAGGCCGTCGAAGGCCGTGACGCGTTCCTCGAGAAGCGCGATCCGGACTGGAGCCCGTTCCCTCGCTACTTCTAAAGGGACGGGTCCGCCGAAGCCGTCCCGGCACCCCCGCGTGATAGACACGCACTCATGGAGATACTCGCCAGCCGGATCCTCATCCGGCCCGTCGATTACCAGCGCTCCGTTGCCTTCTACCGCGACGGAATCGGGCTCGCCATCTGGCGCGAGTATGGCGCTGGCACAGTATTTTTCGCCGGCCAGTCACTGATCGAGCTGGCCGGGCACGGCCGTGGCGAGGACGGCGGCGGCATGTTCCCAGGTGCCATCTGGCTGCAGGTCCGCGACGTCTACGACTCGCAGAGCGAACTCTCCGGGCGCGGTGTGCGAATCGCCCGCGAGGCCCGTCAGGAGCCGTGGGGCCTGCACGAGATGCACGTCGCCGACCCCGACGGGGTCATGCTGATCTTCGTGCAGATACCGCCCGAGCATCCGCTGCGTCGCGATACCCGGCAATAGCGGTTACCGCGACGAGGCCGCCAACGGCCAGCCCACAGAAGCGAGCCTGGCCGCTACTTGGTTCAGTTCGTCGGGGTTGGCGTCTTTTTCGGTGACCTCGCGGATCGCGTCCTCGATCTGCTTGTCGGTCACCGGACCGTCGGACTCCCGCTTTCGCAGGATGTTCGACGCCACCGTCATGACCTGTTCTTCGGTCAGCGATCGCTTCAGCAGCGCCAGCAACGGGAAGTAGTCCTTGGGCGGCACACCGTCTGGATAGCCGGCGTGCAGCCAGGCGAGAACGCTGTCGATGAAGCCCTGTTGTTCAGTCACAGTCTCACGCCTTCTTGATGCCGAAGAACGGGTCGAAGCCCGTGTGGTGGATGATCGTGTTCCTTGTGATCCACAGGATCGCAAGGAGGATCACCGCCGAGACGAGCGCGAACAGCAGCAGGCCGAGGACCTGCAGGGCCGGGTTCTTCTTGTGCTCGTGCTGAGCGGCGTCCAAGCCGCCGGCCCCCTCGGAGTATGAAAGGAGGCCGGTCGCGAAGACGGCGGGCAGGCCGGCCCCGAGGAGCAGGCCCACGATGAGCACCGTGAGAAGCGGGATCACATAGGTGTGCATGGTCGATTCCTTCTATCGGCAGGAGATGGCTGGGGCGCCGGGATCAGACCGCGGCCTTGGGCGCCTCGGTCACGGCTTCCCGGATCTCGGCGGGCACGACCGAGTTGGTCTTGTCGTCCCAATCGGCGTTGACGTTGCTGCTGTCGACCTTCTGCTGCTGGGCACGCCACCACATGTAGCCCGACAGCGCGCACAGGATCGCGAAGATAACCAGCGCACCCACCAGCGGCGTGGCGAGGCTTCCGACGCCCGAGGCGATCCAGTATGAGATTGCGCCGACGAGGCCTGCGGCAGGCAGAGTGACCAACCACGCCACGGCCATCCGTCCGGCCACCTTCCAGCGCACCTCTGCGCCGGGCTTGCCGACACCGCTGCCCAGGATCGACCCCGTCGCCACATGGGTGGTGGACAGCGCCATGCCCGCGGCACTGGAGCTCAGGATGATGGCAGCCGACGAGGCTTCGGCGGCCAGGCCCTGCGGGGACTCGATCTCGACGAGGCCCTTGCCCAGGGTGCGGATGACGCGCCAGCCCCCGATGTACGTGCCAAGACCGATTGCCAGCGCGCAGCTGAGGATGACCCAGAAGGGCAGGCCGTCTTTCTTGACGTCTCCGGTCAGGTGTCCGGTAGTGATCAGCGCCAGCGCGATGACGCCCATGGTCTTCTGCGCGTCGTTGGTGCCGTGTGAGAGGGCGACCAGCGAGGCCGTCGCGATCTGACCCCAGCGGAAACCCTCTTCACGGCGCTTGGTCACGACCTTGCGGGTGATCCGGTAGACCATCCAGGTGCCGCAGGCCGCGACCAATCCCGCGATGAACGGCGCCGCGACGGCGGGCACCAGCACCTTGCTGATGATGCCGGGCCAGTTGATGCCCCCGCTGCCGAAGGCGGCCAGGCCGGCGCCGATCAGACCGCCGAACAGCGCGTGCGACGAGCTGGACGGGATGCCGAACAACCAGGTGATCAGGTTCCACAGAATGCCGCCGACAAGCCCGGCGAAGATGATCGTGATTCCCGTCGTCGCGTTGACGTTCGGCAACAGGTGACCGGTCTTGGCGTTCTGAATCCGCAGGACGGACGTGGTCACCGTGACCGCCACCTCGACGGACAGGAACGCGCCAACGAGGTTGAGGACGCCGGCGAGCAGGACGGCCACTTTGGGCTTGAGGGCACCGGTGGCGATCGAGGTGGCCATGGCGTTGCCCGTGTCGTGGAACCCGTTCGTGAAGTCGAAGGCAAGTGCTGTAGCAATCAGCAGCACGAGGACGATCAGCTCTGCGCTCATGACGCTCATTCTGGAGGTCACACAGCCGATCTGACCAATAAACCGCCGAGCGAAAACAGCTGAGTTCCAGGGAGTTTGCCAAGACTAGCTAGGAGTTCATGCATTGTTCATGTCTCGTCCGCGGTCCGTTGGCCGGTTATCGCGGGTCGTCACGGAGCGTACGCTCGGAAGCCCCACTAAAATTCAGCGTGTCCGTTCGTTTGCGAAGCCGGCGGGGAGGTGATCACCAATGAACCAATTCCTCAACAAGATCGTGTCCTGGCTGCGTGCCGGCTATCCAGACGGAGTACCTGCGAGTGACTCCATTCCCGTAATCGCGCTGCTCAACCGCAGGCTTGGTCACGACGAGGTCCAGACCGTCGCCACGGAGCTGAAGCGCCGGGGCGACTTCGACCATGTGGACATCGCAGTGGCCATCACGCAGCTCACCGACGAGCTGCCCGCGCCGGAGGATATCGAGCGGGTACGGAAACACTTGGCGGAGAACGGCTGGCCGCTCGACGACTCCCGCGACGAAGAGGCCACCGAATAAACCTCCTGCGCGCTGTCGACATCCCGGCCGGTGCCGGCGTCGTTGACTTACTGCCCGACGTCGAGCTGATGCTGACCGGCCGCCGGGATGCGGTGCTACCGGTTTCCGCGGCCAATACCCGCGAAAAGCATTTCCTGACAACGATATTGCGGGTGGGCGAGGAGATCGACGACGACGTTGCCCTGGTAGTGGCGACGTCCGGCACCACCGGCGCCCCAAAGGGAGCGATGCTGACGGCAGGCGCATTGATCGCGAGCGCGTCGGCGACCCACGCCCGCCTGGGCGGCCCGGGCCGGTGGCTGCTCGCGTTGCCCGCACACCACATCGCCGGCTTGCAGGTGCTGATTCGCAGCGTCCTCGCGGGGACCGCGCCGGTGGCGCTCGACGTGTCGGATGGCTTCGATGTCTCGGCGCTGCCCGTCGCGGTGCGCCGGATGGGGCCTGGCCGCCGGTACGCATCGCTGGTTGCTGCGCAAATCGCCAAGGCCCTGCGGGATCCTGCGGCGGCGGATGCGCTTGCCGAGCTCGACGCGGTGCTGATCGGGGGCGGTCCGATGCCCGCTGGCATCGCGAACGCTGCAGCAGCAGCTGGTATTTCGGTGGTGCGTACGTACGGTATGAGCGAGACAGCGGGTGGCTGCGTCTATGACGGCGTGCCGCTGGACGGAGTGCTGGTTCGGGTGGACGGTACGAGGGTGCTTCTCGGGGGCCCGACCCTTGCCAAGGGATACCGTGACCCCGTCTCACCGGATCCGTTCGACGAGCGGGGCTGGTTTCGCACCGACGACGCCGGGAGTATCGACGCCCGTGGAGTACTCACCATTTACGGGCGCCTCGACGAGGCCATCAGTACCGGGGGCTTGACCGTCCAACCACATGTCGTCGAAGCGGCCATCATCACCCACCCAGCAGTCGCCCAGTGCGCGGTCTTCGGGTTGCCCGACGGGCGGCTAGGTGAACGCGTGGCGGTGGCGGTCGTTGCGGCGGGGCCGGTGACGCTCGCAGAATTGCGCGCCTACGTCGTCGAAAAGCTGGACTCCACCGCGGCGCCACGCGAACTGCACATCGTCGACGAATTGCCTCTGCGGGGGATCGGCAAGGTCGACAGGCGCGCGCTGATCGAGCGATTCAGGGCCTCGCCTCGAAAATCAGATTGAACGGAGTCTCCGTCGCCCGCCGAAAGCTCGCGAAGCCCCCGTCGTCGACCATCACGTTCCTCAACCGCGCCTCCCCCGCTTGGGCGCCCAGCGCGGGACCTTGCTGCGCCAGCGACACGGGGACGCAGATCAACGACGACGCCCCGTAGAACAGCCGGCCGACCGGATTCAGGTTGTCGGCTATATCGTCACCGGCGAACGGTTCGACGAGCAGGCAATGGCCGTCGGATTTCAGCGCCTGTCTGGCCTGGCGTGCGGCCCCCGACGGATTCGCCATGTCGTGAAGACAGTCGAAGAATGCGATGAGGTCGAAGTCGTTGCCGGAATACGAAGTGGCGTCAGCCACCTCGAAACTGGCATTGGTCACACCCGCCTGGGTCGCACGCTCGCGGGCGGTGTCGATCGAGGCGCCGTGGTAATCGACACCCACGAACTCGGATCTTGGAAAGGCTTGTGCCATAAGGATAGTGCTGGCACCGTGGCCGCATCCGATGTCGGCAGCCCGGCCGCCTGCTTCGAGTTTGTCGACGACCCCGTCAAGGGCGGGCAGCCACGACGACAACAGGTTGGTGTTGTAGCCGGCTCTGAAGAATCGCTCGGTGCCTTCGAATAAGCATGGGTGGTGCTCGCCCCACTCCATTCCCTTTCCGCTGCGGAAGTTGTCCACCGCTTGCGCCCGGACATGGAAGAGGTCCTGGACGATGCGGTAGGCGCCCGGCAGATCCACCGGGCCGTCCGGGTCCGCGAGGCAGGCAGCCTGCTCGTCATCCAGGTAGAACTCGTCTGCCGATGCGTCGTATTCGACGTAGCCGCCCGCGGCCTGATTCGCCAGCCACTCGCGCACGTAGCGCTCGCTGGTGCCGGTTCGTCGCGCGAGTTCCGCGGAGGACAACCGCCCCTCCGCGAGCGCCTTGTAGAGGCCGAGCTCGTCACCGATCAACATGAGTACCGCACTGACCGAGGCGCTGAGATCCCCCACCGCCTTGCCGAGAAATGCCCCTAGTTTGTCCTCGTCGACAGCCATTTCGAGCCTCTCTGCCTACCTCGTGGCCCTGGCCGACGCTACGCCCACACGCTGAGCCATATCGTCGAATCGTCGAGCGTGCGGTGACTGCGGAAATTCGCGGATTTCGCCGCAGCCTGCGCACAGTCGACGCGGCCCTCGACGCGGCCCACGCATCCGAGAAGGGTGGTTGTTCATAGGCTGGGCCGGTGAAGGTCCGCAGCGAAGCCGTCGCGGTAGGCCTGGCCGTCGTCTTGGTGGCGACCGCGTTCGTCGTCCCGCACCTGCAGCTCGGCATCGTGACGCCGCTGATCCACACAAACATCTTCCCCGTCCGCAGCTTCGCCCAGACCGCGCCGATATTCGGCTGGTGGAACCACCACGTGGGTTGGGGCACTCCCGCCGCGATCCTCGTCGGTGTCGGCGCCGTGGCCTGGGGCCCGACGCTGGCTCAGCGCCTCGGCTGGCGGACTCTCACCCTCGCCACATGGGTGACGTCATGCGCCTGGGCGTTCTCACTGGCGATGATCGACGGCTGGAAGCGTGGCTTCGCCGGCCGATTGTCCGCCAAGCACGAGTACCTCCAGCAGGTGCCTACCGTCACCGACATCCCAACTGCGTTGCGCGACTTCGCCCGTCGCATCCCTGACTTCCAGCCCGACTCGTGGATCACCCACGTCTCCGGGCATCCGCCCGGCACCCTGCTGACGTTCGTCTGGCTCGACCGGATCGGCCTCGGCGGCGGCGCGTGGGCAGCCACGCTGTGCCTGCTCGTCGGGTCCAGCGCCGCGGCCGCGGTCGTCGTCACGGTGCGCACGCTCAGCGACGAGCCAACCGCCCGGTCCGCTGCGCCGTTCGTCGCTGTGGCGCCGACGGCGATCTGGATCGCCGTATCCGCTGACGGATACTTCGCCGGGGTCGCGGCATGGGGGCTCGCCTTGCTCGCGCTCGCCGTCAGCCGCAGCGTCCGCTTCCCCGCCGTCGCGGCCGCTGGCGCGGGCCTGCTGCTCGGCTGGGCGATCTTCCTCAACTACGGCCTGGCGTTGATCGGAGTTCTCGCGGCCGCGGTGTTGATCTGCGCTCGCGCTCGTCGAGACGCTGCGCTCGCGATCGGTGCGGCGGTACCAGTGGCGTTGATCGTCGTCGGCGTCTTCGCGTGGACTGGCTTCTGGTGGTTTGACGGCTATAGCGCTGTCCAGCAACGCTATTGGCAGGGCATTGCGGACGCCCGGCCGTTCCAGTACTGGGGTTGGGCCAACATCGCGTCAGTCGCATGCGCGATCGGGCTCGGCAGCGTCGCGGGAGTCAGCAAGGTGTTCGATCGGACTGCACTCCGCGAGCGGTCCGGCCTTCACCTGCTGGTGCTCGGCGCGCTGATCGCGATCCTGTGCGCCGACCTCTCGATGCTGAGCAAGGCCGAGACTGAACGCATCTGGCTGCCGTTCACGATCTGGCTCACCGCGGCCCCCGCCCTACTGCCGCGGGCATCGCAACGCTGGTGGCTTGCCGTCAACGTCGTGGGCGCCCTGCTGCTGAATCACCTCATCCTGACGAACTGGTGATCAGTGCTCGTGCTTCACAACTCCGCGGATGATGCGGCCGCCCAGCATGTCGTCGTAGGCCTCGTTGACGTCGGCGAGCTTGTACTCGGTGGTCACCGCCTCGTCGAGCAGGAGCTTGCCTTCGCGGTACAGGCTCAGCAGCCGCGGGATGTCGGCTCGCGGATTGGTTTCCCCGTAAAGGCTTCCCAGCAGGCGCTTCTGGAAGATCGTGAGTATCGCCAGCGCCGACATCGGCAACGCCGGCGCGGGATCCATGAAGGACGCGAGGGCTGTGACCACCACTGCCCCGCCCTTGCGGACGATGTTGAGCGCGTCGACGATCATGGTGCCCTCCACCACGCCGACGGTCACCAGGGCGGAGTCGGCCATCACCCCGCGCGTCAGTTCTCCGACCATCGCCGTCGCCTCTTGCAAAGAGCCGGCGAAATGGGTGGCGCCGAACTGAAGTGCCTTGTCCTTCTTGTCTTCAGCGATGTCGACGACGACGATCTTCTCTGCGCCTGCCAAGCGGGCGCCCTGAATGGCCGCGCTGCCGATCCCTCCACAGCCGATCACGACGACGGTGTCACCGGGAGACACCTGCGCCGTGTTCACGGCTGAGCCCCAGCCCGTCGAGACCCCGCAGCCGACCAGGCAGGCGCGGTCGAGCGGATGGTCGTCGTCGATCTTGACCAGCGAGGCCTCGGGCACGGTGCCGTACGGAGCGAATGTGCCGAGCCAAGCGTAGGCACCGATGTCGCGTTCTCTGCCGTGCAGCCGGTATGTGCCATCCAGCATGCCGCCGCTGGCCAGATTCATGCCAAGGTCGCACAGGTTCGACTGACCGTTCGAACACCAGCGGCAGCGCCCGCACGCGGGCAGGAAGGTTCCGACCACATGGTCGCCCACCTTCAGATTCCGAACGCCCGGACCCACCTCCTGGACGATCCCCGCACCCTCGTGCCCGCCGACCAGCGGCAGTTCCAGGGGCATGTCGCCGGTCCTGGCGTGGTGATCGGAGTGGCACAGCCCGGTCGCCTCATACTCGACCAGAACCTCCGCTTCCTTCGGACCGTCGAGTTCGACCTCCTCGACACTCCACTTCTCGTTCAAGCCCCACAGGACAGCGGCATTCATCTTCATGGCCACTGACTGTATGCCGTGGACACCGCGTAGGGAGCGAATCATGCCGACGTCGATGCGGACCCGGAGCCGATCCTGCAAGCTGATCACAAACCCACGGGATCGAGGACGTAACGGATCATGCCGGAGACGACACACACGGGTGTGCCCGACGACGAATCGCCGCCCACCGACAAGGACGACTACGGGTTCCCCGCCCCTGTCTGGCGGGCGCTGGACGAACATCCGCCGCCAGGTGTGAAGCTTCTGCAACGCTGGCGCAGCCCGTTGCGCGGTCCGTGGCTGACGTCGGTGCTGGGCCTGGTGCTGCTGATCTCGCTGCCGATCGTCATTCTTACCGGGCTGCTGTCCTACGTCGCCTACGGTCCCCAGTTCGGTCAAGCGATCCCGGCGCACGTCGGATGGCTGAAGCTGCCGACGTTCGACTGGCCGACCAGTCCGTCGTGGCTGTACAGACTCAACCAGGGCCTGCATGTCGGCCTCGGGCTGATTCTCATCCCGGTGGTGCTGGCGAAGCTCTGGTCGGTCATCCCAAGGCTTTTCGCATGGCCGCCCAGCCGATCATTCGCGCAGCTGCTCGAGCGGTTGTCGCTCCTCATGTTGGTGGGCGGCATTCTCTTCGAGATCGTCACCGGTGTGCTCAACATCCAGTACGACTACATCTTCGGGTTCAGCTTCTACACCGCCCACTACTTCGGCGCCTGGGTGTTCATATCGGGGTTCCTGGTCCACATCACGCTCAAGATTCCGAAGATGTGGTCCGGCATCAGTTCGATCCCCTTTCGGGAAGTGTTGCGCACCAAGCGAACAGACACCGTCGCCGAGCCACCAGATCCCGACGGTCTCGTCGCTGCCGACCCGGCGCCCGCCACTGTGAGCAGGCGGGGTGCGCTCGCGCTCGTGGGCGGCGGGGCCGCATTCATGGCGGTGATCACCGCGGGCCAGACTCTGGGCGGCTGGACGCGGCATGCGGCACTGCTGCTGCCGCGCGGCCGCGACCACGGCAACGGCCCCAACGACTTCCAAATCAACCGCACCGCTTTCGCTGCGGCAATCGTCCCTGAAAGCACCGGAGGTAGTTGGCGACTCACACTCAACGGAGGCCCGGCACCGGTGATGTTCGACCGCCGCGCCCTCGAGACAATGCCCCAACACACCGCGCGGCTGCCCATCGCGTGTGTCGAGGGCTGGTCGACCACGGAGACGTGGAGCGGAGTGCCGCTTCGGGAGCTTGCCCGACTCGCAGGCGTACCCTCACCCGCTTCGGCGCGCGTGGCCTCCCTCGAGCGCTACGGCGCATTCAGTCACGCTGTGCTGCAAGGGGATCAGGTGCTCCACCCGGACGCACTTCTTGCGCTACGCGTCAACGGTGCCGACATCTCGGCCGACCACGGTTATCCCGCGCGGATCATCGTCCCCGCGCTGCCCGGCGTGCACAACACCAAATGGGTTGCCTCGATCGACTTTCGGGCGGCGTGACATGAGCAAGCTGTTGGCGCGCTACCGCGATTTCTACGGCTCGCAGCCACTACACCTGCTGGCGGTGCTGGCGGGTTTCGCCTTGCTTGGTTATGTCGTCTCGACCATCACGCCGAAGGCCTTGTGGAATCCAGATGTCTGGTGGCAGTCCATAGCCGTGTGGTTCGCGGTGGCGATCATCGGCCATGACCTGGTGCTGTTTCCGCTGTATGCGCTGGCGGACCGGCTATTGGTGGTCCCGGCGGAGCGGCGGGCGAAACAGCCTCGGGTGCCTGCGCTCAATTACATTCGGATCCCTGCGCTCGGTTCGGCGCTTAGCCTGCTCGTCTTTCTGCCCGGCATCATTGAACAGGGCGCGGCCACGTATCAAACCGCGACGGGCCAGACACAGGATCCGTTCCTCGGCCGCTGGCTCTTGCTGTGCGCCGCGATGTTCACCCTCAGCGCTGTGCTTTACGGGATTCGGCTCGCAGTCACACGACGGCGAGCGTAGCCACCACACGCTCCCCAACGGGATGAATCCCCGTCAGCGACATGCCGGCCTCCTCGGCGAGTAGCGCGGCGCAGTCGATCCCTGCCGATGCCCACCGAAACCAGGGTCCCACGCCCAGAGCCGATTCCAGGCGCACCCAGCCCGGACGAACGCCCGTCGCCACCATGTCGAATTCAGCCAGACAACAGCCGCCCGGTTGCAGCAGCTGCTTTGCCCTCTCGAGGATGCGACGCGGGTCGCCGCCGAGACCCACGTTCCCGTCGGCCAATATCACCGTCTGCCAACTCCCCGTGCCGGGCAGCGGATCGAAGACGTCGCGCTGCAGCACGGGCGCACCGCTACGACGAGACAGTTCCACCGCAGTCGCGGACCGGTCGACGCCCAGCGCAGGGATCCCCCGCTGAACCAGGTGTGCCACTAATCGTCCAGGGCCACATCCCAAATCGATTGTTGGGCCGTGACACAGAGCGATCAGCGCGTTGTCGAACACCGAATCGGCGCCGTGCCCTCCCATCCAGTTCCCCACCGGGAGGGCGCGCAGGCGACCGTCGTCGTGGCGCACCCAACAACGCTCGCCGGTCAATGCCTGCTCATACATCGCGCCGAACATTCACACTCCTCGTGTCGCGACGGCGAACCGTGAGTCAGCGCGACTCGCGTCGCGCACGGCCGCAATGTCCTCGACGGTGTCGACGTCGCGTAGTTCCTCGACAAGGGTCACATCAAGTCCGGTGTCGCGCAGCGCGTGAAGCGTTACAGCGCCGGTGTCGGGCGTGGACATCGGCACCGCGCGCAGCACGTCGGCGTCAATGGGCGAGTGCACGCCGAGCACCCACCACCCGCCGTCGCCGGCCATGCCCAGCACCGCCGGGGACGTCAGCAACGCCTCGGCCGTGCGGGTCATAAGGTCGGCGGTGACTTGGGGCGTATCCATGCCGATCTGCAGAACCGGATGGGGTCCGGCCGCGGTCGCTGCGTCAGCGTGGGCGTTGGCCAGTCGGTCGGCGAAGTCGTCTCCGCGCTGCGCGATCACGACGAAGTCGGCAAGCCTGGCGCGTATCTCGCCGGAGCGGCGTGCGGCGTCGAGGTCACCGGTCATCGCGACGACGCGGGCCGACACCGGAGCCGCTGCGACCGCGTCGAGGGTGTCCAGTAACGCGGCGGCGGCGATGTCGGCGGCCTTCTCGGGACCCAGGGTCGAGGCCAGCCTCGTCTTTGCAAGACCGGGCACCGGTGCTTTCGCCACGACCAGGATCGTCACGGGCAGCAGGGTCATGAGATCGCCCGCCAGAAGTCGAGGGCAGCCAGAAAACTCCCTCGGGCCGAACCGCTCACCTTGGATTTCCCACCCGTCCGCGGTCCGTACGCCACGTCACGCTCGACCACCCTCCACCCGGCGGCAGCCGCGCGGACCAGCAATTCGACCGGATACCCCGACCGACGGTCCTCGACACCCAGCTCGAGCAGCGCGTCGCGGTGGACGACCCGCATCGGCGCGATGTCGTGGACCGGGAGATTGTGGCGCGTCCGCAACCGCCAGCTCACCGCGGCGGTACCCAGCCGGGCATGCCACGGCCATCGCAGACCCCGTGCCGGCCGCCGGCGACCGGTCACCATATCGGCTCCCCCTTGAAGCTCCGCGACCATGGCCGGAAGCTCCTCCGGGTCCAGCGACCCGTCGGCGTCGAGCACCGCGACGATCGGCGTCGCCGCAGCGACGACTCCGGCGTGGACGGCGGCTCCGTAGCCGGGGCGCTGTTCTGTGACCACTTTCGCACCGTGCTGACGCGCCACCGCGGCGGTGTCGTCGGTGCAGTTGTTGTCGACTACGAGGGCGTGGTAGCCGGGCGGGATTCTGGCCAACACCCCGGGCAGCGATGCGGCCTCGTTGAGACAGGGCAGCACCACTGTCACCGGACACTCGGGCATCGAGTCGACCTTAGTCAGCAGAAGCCGTTACAGCGCACCGCCTTGTTTTGAGTAATCGTTCTACTAACGTCGTTAACCCAGGGTGGCGAAAGGGGCGGACGAATGGCCGAGACAGGTCTGCGCAAGTTCAAGTTCGAGCGGCAACTAGGCCGATCGCTGATGAATCCGCTGGTGGCGGCCCTGGATCGGCGCGGCATCCGATCGGCGCTGGTGGTCGACCTGGAGACGACCGGCCGCAAATCGGGCGAACCGCGCAGGGTGCCGCTGGCCGGCAGCGCGGACACCGACGGCGTCTGGGTGATCTCGCAGCACGGCCACCGCGCCGGATGGGCGCACAACATCGACGCGGACCCGCGGGTGCGGGTACGCGTGGACGGGCGGTGGCACGCGGGGACCGCCGAGTTCCGTCCGGACGACGACATCCGCGCGCGGGCCAGGAGCTTCGCGGACGGCAAGGTGTCCGCTGCCGCGACCGCCTTCGCGATGCGCGCCATGGAGAGTGACCCGATTTCGGTACGGATCACCTACACGGATTAGCTTCCCGCGCCCAGGCTGTAACCAGCGCGGAGAATGTCGAGTGGATGGCCAGCCTCAGGAGCATCGCCTTCGGACGTCGTCGTCCGCAATAAGGCTACGAAACATCAAGGCCCAATTTCCATGGCGGAGTGCACTTCTGTGCCCTGAGTGGTCCGAGCTAAGCCGAAGTTGTTGCGGCGTCGAGGCGTTCACTTGAGGGTGCCGACGCTGTCACAGCAGGCGCGTTGATCAGCGCGCGTGGAGCTGCGGAATCTGATGCTTGATGCCGAATAAGACCGAAGCCGAGCCGTGGCGGAGCACACCCAATGCCGTCGCTCACCCGCGCCATCTTCGACGCTACGGCTCAACCGGCAGAGAATTGTTGGATGCGCGCCCCTCGCCGCCGTGGAACTCCGCAGGGGCAACAGCGGCGATCGGTTAGTGTTCGAATCCATAACCCGAGTTGCGTCACTCGCCGCGAGACGGGCCGTGAACCAGGGAAGGCGGGCTGATGGTATCGATGCAATTTATTTCCGGTCTGCCGCGCTCGGGTTCGACGCTGTTGGCGGCGTTGCTGCGGCAAAACCCGCGGTTTGAGGCCGGCATGTCGGGTCCGCTGGCAGGCCTATTCGGTGCCTTGCTGGGCGAGATGAGTGCGCGCAACGAGTTTTCGGTGTTCATCGACGACGCCAGGCGCCGGCGCATCCTGCGCGGGTTGTTCGACAATTTCTACGCCGAGTGCACCGCCGAGGTGATCTTCGATACCAATCGCGGTTGGTGTGCATGGATGCCGGCAATTGCTCAGCTATTCCCGGATGCGAAAGTGATTGCCTGCGTGCGCGAAATGCCATGGGTGATCGACAGCATCGAGCGGCTGATCCAGCGCAACGTCTTCAGCCCGTCCTCGATCTTCAACTACACCGCCGGGGGCACCGTGTATACCCGCGCCAATGGCATCGCGGCCCAGGATGGCATGGTCGGCGGACCCTACGATGCGCTGAAGCAGGCGTGCTACGGCGCGCAAAAGGATCGGCTGTTGCTGGTGCAGTATGAAACTCTGACCACTGACCCGGCTAAGACGATGGACGCCATCTATGCGTTTCTGGGCGAGCCGCCGTTCGAGCACGATTTTAACCGAATCGACTACGACGTCACCGTATTCGACGAGCGCGCCGGGACGCCGGGGTTGCACACCGTCGGAGGCACGGTCAAAGCGGAGCCCCGCCCTACGTTGCTGCCGCCCGACCTTTTTCAGCGATTTGTCAACGACGCGTTTTGGCGTGATCCGCGAAGAATTCCCGAGGGTTTACGGATCGTTTGACCGCCGACCAAACCGCTGTGTCGATCCGACCGCTGAGGGACGCCATTCTCACTGTCTCTCACGTGCAAACTCGGCCGCAGTGCTGCGCCGTCCCGCCAACCGTTTAGAAGCTCACAGCCATTTGCCAGGTTCTCGGGTCGAATTCTTGACGCCCACTGAGAATTTCGCGCTTCTAATCATTTTTCCACGATATGCAGCGGTCGCCGTGTCCACCTGCGTATTATCGCCGCAGCAATTTTGATGGTCGGCGAACTCTCTTAGTACGCCCAGACCTCCGGATCGAGGCACTATGAGTTCGCTCCATTCCCCCGGCATAGGCCAGCCCAGTCGACGTACGCGCTCTGCAGATGAACATCGACGCTCGACCACCGCCGAGTCGCCGGTTCGGCAAATCCGCTACAGCGGCCAAGAGTCCTCGCCGTGCGTGGCCGCGGAGGGTCCCTACGCGCGCTACATCGGACGGGTCGCTGGGCTGGCGGTCGCACTGGGTGTGGGGGCAGCGATCGCGTCGACGCCTGGCTTAGCTTTCGCTGACACCACCGGTTCGGCCGGGTCCAGCGGTTCGTCGTCGTCGACGGGTACGGAAAGTGGTTCGTCGGCCGCGTCGTCGGCGTCGGATAGTTCCTCGACCACGACCGGGTCGGCGGGCACGACCGCCCCAGCGGGTACGCCGGCTCCGTCGGGCGGGTCAACGTCGTCGGGTGG
>JAVHWG010000118.1:0-3957 GCA_032159965.1 Mycobacterium sp. | reverse complement strand
TCACTGCGGCGGACAACTCGTCCCACGTCGCCACCCGGGTCACCCCGATCGACGACCCGGCTCTCGCGGGCTTGACGAACACCGGCAGGCCGAGCCGGCTGCGCTCCTCGCCGGTCAGCGAGTCCTGGCCCGGCCGCAGCACGGCGTGGTCGCCCACCGGCAACCCGTCGGCCGCCAGCAGCTTCTTCGTGAATTCCTTGTCCATGCCCGCGGCGCTGGCCAGCACGCCTGCACCCACATACGGCACGCCGGCCAACTCAAGCAGGCCCTGGATCGTGCCGTCCTCCCCGTAGGGACCGTGCAGGACCGGAAACACGACGTCGACCGCCGCCAGCGCCTGCCCGAGCCCGCCGCGGAAGAAAACCAGCTCGCCGCGGCGCTGCGGGTCCGCGGGCAACGCGAGTTCCATCCCCGGCCGGGCCATCACCCTCGGCAGTTGACCGGACTTGATCGCCAGGCGCTCAGGATCGGTGCCGGTCAGCACCCACGAGCCCTCGGCGGTGATGCCGATCGGGACCACGTCGAACCGCTTGGGGTCCAGGTGGCGCAGGATACTGCCTGCCGACACGCATGAGATTGCGTGCTCGCTGCTGCGTCCGCCGTAGATCACGGCAACGCGGACCCGGGGTGCAGTCACAAGCTAGAGAGGCTACCGGTCACTCCGGTTTGATACTTCGCCCAAGCAGCAGCAGCATCGCGTCCTGCACCGACAATCCCTGATGACACACCCGGTTGACCGCATCGGTCAGTGGCATCTCGACGTCGTAACTATTGGCAAGCGCGAGCACCGACTGGCACGACGTCACGCCTTCGGCGACGTGACCGGCCGCGGCTTCCAGCGCCGAATCCATCGTGCCGCCACGGCCGAGCCGCTCGCCGAAGGTGCGATTGCGCGAAAACGGTGATGTGCAGGTGGCCACCAGATCCCCGACCCCCGCCAGGCCTGCCAGCGTGGCCGGTTTCGCTCCGAGTGCAATGCCCAGGCGCATGATTTCGGCGAGACCGCGGGTGATGATCGCCGCGGACGTGTTCTCGCCGAGCCCCACACCCGCGGCCATACCGCACGCCAGGGCGATCACGTTCTTGCAGGCGCCGCCGACCTCGACGCCGATCACATCCGCATTGGTGTACGGCCGGAAATACCCGGCGCTGAGCATCCGCTGAACCGCGACCGCCCTGCCGGAGTCGGTGCACGCGATCACGGTCGCGGCGGGCTGACGCTCGACGATCTCGCTGGCCAGGTTCGGTCCCGACAGGACCGCGACACGGGACGAGTCGACACCGGTCACCTGAGCCACCACCTGACTCATCCGCATGAGCGTGTCGACCTCGACGCCTTTGGCAAGGCTGACCAGTGTGGCGTCACGATTGATCAGCCCGGTCCACTCGGTGACATTCGCGCGCATCACCTGCGAGGGCACCGCGAACAAGACGGTCGTCACCCCGGCGAGCGCCTCCGCGGGGTCGCTGGTGGCCCGGATCTGTGACGGCAACACCGTGTTGCCGGTGTAGCGGCGGTTGCGGTGGTCGGCGTTGATTTCGTCGGCGATTCCCGCTCGCCTGGCCCAGAGACTGACGGCGTTGCCGGCGTCGGCCAGCACCTGTGCCAGCGCACTGCCCCACGACCCTGCTCCCATCACAGCGACGTCGGACACGGCTTCACCCTAGTCGCCGCGCCCGGACTGGCAGGATGACAACATGGACGGCGACGTAGGACTGATCATCGCAGTCAAACGTCTGGCAGTCGCCAAGTCGCGGCTGGCGCCGGTGTTCTCCGCGACCACCCGAGAACGCGTCGTTCTCGCCATGCTCATCGACACCATCACCGCAGCCGCCAAAACGCCCGCACTGCATGGCATCACCGTCGTCACACCCGATGACGTCGCGGCGGGAGCGGCGCGTTCGCTGGGTGCCGGGGTGCTCGCCGACCCCACCCCTGACGGACATCCCGACCCGCTCAACAACGCCATCACCGCAGCCGAGATGTTTGTTGCGACCACACCGGATCCGCCGCCGAATATTGTTGTGCTGCAAGGTGATTTGCCAGCCTTGAAGCATCAGGAGTTGACCGGAGCCATCGTCGCCGCACGCGCACATCCCCGGAGCTTCGTCGCCGACCGCCAAGGCACCGGGACCGTCGCACTGTTCGCCTTCGGTGTCGGTTTGCAGCCGTTGTTCGGACCGGATTCGGCTCAGCGACATCAGCATTCGGGTGCCATCGAACTGACGGGCCCGTGGCCGGGGATGCGCTGCGACATCGACACCCCGGAGGATCTGCAGATCGCGCGTCAGCTGGGGGTCGGCGCCGCGACGGCACGCGCGGTGGCCACAGTCGCGTAAACAGCAGGACAACGGCGGGTTGCCGGACCCGGTTTTCTCACCGGTGACTAGCTCCTCGCCGGGCCGATGAGGAATGATCGACAAGGTGACCGAGACTGAAACCGGTATAACCGCAGGCGAGACCGCGTGGCAAACACCCGCGGACGGGTCCGAGTCGGCCGACGGCAATTCCACACCGGAGGCCCCGCCGGCTGCCACTGCCGAAGCGGTCATCGACGCGATGCCCGAAGATCGCTACCTCAATCGGGAACTGTCGTGGTTGGACTTCAACGCACGGGTGCTGGCGCTGGCCGCCGACACCTCGCTTCCTCTGCTCGAACGCGCGAAGTTCCTGGCGATCTTCTCGTCGAATCTGGACGAGTTCTACATGGTTCGGGTGGCGGGCCTCAAACGCCGCGACGAGATGGGGCTGTCGGTGCGGTCCGCCGACGGTCTGACGCCGCGCGAACAACTCCGTCGCATCGGCGAACGCACACAGCAGATTGCGAGCAGGCATGCCCGGGTGTTCCTCGACTCGGTACGGCCCGCGCTGGCCGGCGAAGGCATCCTGATCGTCTCGTGGGAGGACCTGGACGAAGACGAGCGCGCGAAGCTGTCCACGTATTTCCACGAGCAGGTCTTCCCGGTCCTGACGCCCCTTGCAGTGGATCCGGCTCACCCGTTCCCGTTCGTCAGCGGGCTGAGTTTGAATTTGGCGATCACGGTGCGGCAGCCCGATGACGGCACCCAGCACTTCGCGCGCGTCAAGGTTCCCGACAACGTCGATCGGTTCGTCGAACTCGGTGCGAGTGCAGATCGCGGGGGTGCGGTGCGATTCCTCCCGATGGAGGCATTGATCGCGGCGTTCTTGCCAGTGCTGTTTCCCGGGCTGGAAATCGTCGAGCACCACGCTTTCCGCATCACGCGCAACGCCGATATGGAGGTCGAGGAGGACCGCGACGAAGACCTGCTTCAGGCGCTCGAACGCGAGCTTGCGCGGCGACGCTTCGGTTCGCCGGTGCGCCTGGAGGTCTCCGATGACATGAGCGAAACCATGCTCGACCTCTTGCTGCGCGAACTCGACGTGGATCCAGGCGACGTCATCGACGTGCCGGGGTTGCTGGACCTTTCGTCGCTCTGGCAGGTCTACGGAGTGGACCGTCCGGCGCTGAAGGACCCGCCGTTCGTGCCGGCCACGCATCCCGCGTTCGGTGAGCGCGAGACACCCAAGAGCATCTTCGCCACGCTCCGCGACGGAGACGTGCTGGTGCATCACCCCTACGAGTCGTTCTCGACAAGCGTGCAGCGCTTCATCGAGCAAGCTGCGGCGGATCCAAATGTGTTGGCGATCAAACAGACTCTGTATCGCACCTCCGGTGACTCGCCAATCGTCAACGCACTGATCGACGCCGCCGAGGCCGGAAAGCAGGTGGTGGCACTGGTCGAGCTCAAGGCGCGATTCGACGAGCAGGCCAACATCAAGTGGGCCCGCGCTCTGGAACAGGCCGGGGTACACGTGGTGTACGGACTGATCGGCCTGAAGACTCATTGCAAGACATGCCTGGTGGTGCGCCGCGAGGGCTCCCTGATCCGCCGCTACTGCCATGTCGGCACCGGTAATTACAACCCGAAAACCGC
>JAVHWG010000103.1:0-12167 GCA_032159965.1 Mycobacterium sp. | reverse complement strand
AGCCACATCCCTTGGAACACAACCGCTTCGAACGGCCTGCGGTTGCTGAACCCGGGCTCTCCGACCGACAGGCGACGCCAGCCGCACTGCACCTACATGACCGTCGACGTGGACGACGGCGTCCTGGGCGATGTGGTGCTGCACAACCTGCCTCGACGCTGAACTAGAGATACACCGCGGGCAAGCCACACCGAAACTGCTGGGAGATCGGAATTCGGGGAGGAAACGCGATCTCATAGCAGTTTCGACGGTGGCTGAGCTCAGTGTGATTGCTCGGCCGGGACCTTCGGTTTGGGCTGCCACGGCCACGACCCCGTCATCTCCAGCTGCAGCGCGAACGACAAGAACGTGCGGATCAACACAATGCCGGCCAGCACCGCAACGCTCTGCGGGGTCGGGGTGACGGCCACCGTCCGGATGATGTCCGCGGCGACCAGGAATTCCAGACCCAGCAGAATCGACCGGCCGAGTTGGCGACGGAACGACTCGTAGCGAGTTCCCGCAGCCACTCCGCGCGACAGAGCCAGCACGGCGGAAAGCAAAGCGCCGAAGACGATCACCGCGACGCCGGTCGCATCGATCACCTTGCCGACGGTCTCGATGATCTCCACGAATGCCACGGCTGCATGGTAACGCGCTGCTAATCAGACGATTTGGATGTGAAAGGGCGCGCCGTGCTGGCAGTGTCGGAGCTATGACACCGAAGCCGCCGACACCTGTGATCGAACGTGCACACAAGGAGCACCTCGGGTCCTTGCCGCTCGACGACACCAACGACTTCGCCGACGCGGACCGCGGCTTCATGGCCGCGCTCGAACCCTGCGTGATCAAAGCCGTCGACGGCCGCGTGGTGTGGGACAACGATGTTTACTCCTTCCTTGCCGGAGATGCTCCGCCGTCTGTGCACCCGAGTCTGTGGCGGCAGTCGCAGCTGGCGTCAAAGCAAGGTCTGTACGAAGTGGTCGAGGGCATTTACCAGGTGCGCGGCTTCGACCTGTCGAACATCAGCTTCGTCGAAACCGACACCGGCGTCATCGTGATCGACCCGCTGATCTCCACTGAAGTCGCCGCCGCGGCGCTGGCCTTCTACCGCGAACACCGCGGCGGTGACCGTCCCGTCGTCGCGGTGATCTACACGCACAGCCATGTCGACCACTTCGGCGGTGTGCTGGGCGTCGTCACCCAGCAGCAGGTCGATGACGGCAAGGTGAGTGTGTTTGCCCCCGAAGGATTCATCGACCATGCGGTCCAGGAGAACGTCTACGCCGGCACGGCGATGGCCCGGCGCGCGACGTACATGTACGGCACGCTCGTCGACTGCGGTCCACAGGGCCAGGTGGGCTGCGGCTTGGGCCAGCGCACGTCGACGGGGGAGGTCGCGGTCATCGATCCGACGGTCGTCGTCGCCCAGACGGGTGAAAAGCACACGATCGACGGCCTCGAGATCGAGTTCCAGATGGCGCCGGGCACAGAGGCGCCCGCGGAGATGCACTTCTATTTTCCGCGCTACCGCGCTCTGTGCATGGCGGAGAACGCGACGCACAACCTGCACAACTTGTTGACGCTGCGCGGGGCGCTCGTTCGCGACCCCCACGTGTGGTCGGGTTATCTCACGGAGGCCATCGAAAGGTTCACCGACGGTGTGGACGTTGCTTTCGCGTCGCACCACTGGCCGACGTGGGGACGCGACCGCGTGATCGAATTCCTCTCCACACAGCGCGATCTCTACGCGTACCTGCACGACCAGACACTGCGGTTGCTGAATCAGGGATATACCGGGACCGAGATCGCAGAGCAGTTCCAGATGCCGCCGGCGCTGGAAAAGGCATGGCACACCCATGGCTACTACGGCTCTGTCAGCCACAACGTGAAGGCCGTTTATCAGCGGTACATGGGCTGGTTCGACGGAAACCCGGCGCGCCTGTGGCCGCATCCGCCGCAGGCTCTGGCGGCCCGGTACGTCGACGCCATGGGTGGGGTGGACCGCGTTGTCGAGCTTGCGCAGACCGCCCATGATGATGGCGACTTCCGCTGGGCGGCAACCCTTCTCGATCACGCGACCTTTGCCGATGCAGGGCATGCGGGGGTTCGCGAGCTGTACGCGGACACGCTCGAGCAGCTCGGCTACGGCGCTGAGAACGCCACGTGGCGCAACTTCTTCCTGTCCGGTGCCACCGAGTTGCGCAGTGGGAACTTCGGCACGGCGACCACGTCGGCGTCGCCGTCGCTGCTGTCGCAGCTCACACCGGAGCAGATGTTCGACTCGCTGGCAATCAGCGTCAACGGGCCGCGCGCCTGGGATCTGGACCTCGTGGTGGATGTCGCGTTCGCAGACATCGGCACCAACTACCGGCTGACACTGCACAACGGCGTGCTGGTCTACCGTAAGCGGCCCGCCGACGGGGCGACGGCGACGGCGACTCTGAAGTTGGCGAACAAGTTGCGGCTGCTGATGTTCGCAGCAGGCGACCACACATCGCCCGGACTCACGATCACCGGCGACACGAATGCGCTGACGACGTTGATGGGCGTGCTGGACAGGCCCGATCCTGCGTTCAATATCGTCACGCCGTTGGGACCTTTCGTGCACTGGACAATCGACTGGGACGGCAACGCGGTCACCATCATCGACCAGACCGCGCTGCCTTCGGAGTACCGGATCCTGACGCTGCGCACAGTCGATGAGCTGATCGACGCAGTATGTCGCCTGGCCGTGCGCGGGGCGCCGGCGCTGGGGGCGGCAGGCGCGCTCGGGGTGGTGCTGGCAGTGCGCGCCGGTATGGACGAATCCGACGTCCGGGCCGCGGCCGAGCGTGTTGCGCAGGCACGGCCGACCGCGGTGAACCTGCGCTGGGGGGTCAGTCGCGTGCTCGCGAAGCTGGCGGACGGCAACGACGCCGTCCTCGCCGAGGCGCTCGAAATCCTCGATGAGGACGAGCGTCTCAATCGCTCCGCCTCCGCGCATGCCTGCGAAATCGTTCTTGAGGTCTGCGACCGTCGACCGCTGCGTCTGCTCAGCCATTGCAACGCCGGACACCTCGCGACGGTCGCCTGGGGCAGCGCACTCGGTGTCGTGTGGCACCTGCACGAACGCGGGCTGGTGGAGTCGGTATTGGTCGACGAGACCCGGCCGCTGCTGCAGGGCGCACGCCTGACGGCGTGGGAGCTCGCCCAGGCGGGGGTGCCATATCGCGTGCAGCCCGATGGTGCCGCCGCGGCGGCGATGGCACGCGGGCTTGTCGATTGCGTGCTGGTGGGCGCAGACCGGATCGCGGCCAACGGCGACGTCGCCAACAAGATCGGCACCTACGGGCTCGCCATTGCGGCTCGTCACCACGACGTGCCGCTGATCGTCGTCGCGCCGTCGTCCACCGTCGACCTGTCGTTGGCCACGGGAGCCGAAATCGCCATCGAGGAGCGCGCTCCCGACGAGCTGAAGACGTTCGCGGGGACGGCGATCACTCCTCGCGATGCGGAGGTTTTCAACCCGGCCTTCGACGTGACCCCCATGGGCCTGATCACTGCGGTCGTCACGGAGCACGGCCGCTACCTGCCGCTCTGAGATTGCGGCGAGCGCACGGTTTTCGCGGTGTCACTCGCTGTTTGTGTACAACATCCGTGCGCTCGGCGCGGAGCGACTACGCGATCCCGCCGTCGACCCGCAGGATCGCACCTGTGGTGAAACTCGACGCGTCGGACATCAGGAAAAGGGCGGCACCGACGATTTCGGGCGGATCGCCGGGCCGCTGCAACGCCAGACCCGCAAAGCGATTCCCGTTGTCCTGCTCCAGGTTCCAGGCTTTGCTGACGTCGGTGAGAAACGGGCCGGCCATCAGCGTGTTGACGCGCACGGTCGGGCCGTACGCCTTCGCCAACCCTTCTGTCATCGCGTTGAGACCGGCCTTCGCCATCGCATACGGCAGCATGTGACCGTCAGGGCGAAGCGAGCCCGTCGAGCTGACGTTGATGATCGCGCCACCACCCGCGGCCGTCATCCGTTCGCCCGCAAGTGCCGACAACCGAAATGGTCCCTTGAGGTTGAGATTGACCACGGTGTCGAAGAGCTTCTCCGACACCGTCGTCAGCGATTCGTACAGCGGCGACATCCCGGCGTTGTTGACAAGCACATCGAGCTTTCCGAAACGCTCGTACACCGCATCGACCAGTCCGTCGAGTTGGTCCCACCTACCGACGTGCACCGCGTACGGCAACGCGGCACGGCCCGTCTCCGAGCTGATCTCCTCAGCGGTGGCCTCGCACGACTCGAAGTTGCGGCTCGCGATCACGACGTCGGCACCGGACCGCGCCGCCGCGAACGCCATCTCGCGGCCGAGCCCCCTACTGCCGCCGGTGATCAGCACAACGCGATCGGTCAGGTCGAACACGTCGTCGGCGTACCCGGGCACGCCCTCTATCGTGTCACGCGTGCAACTGCTGCTGATCCGGCACGCGCTGCCGCTGCGAAGCGCACCTGGCGAAGGCGCCGACCCCGAACTGTCCGACGTCGGATTCGAGCAGGCGCAACGGCTGCCGAAGGCACTCGAGCGGCATCCGATTGCCCGGGTGTTGAGCAGCCCGCAGCGCAGGGCAGTCCAGACCGCCGAACCTGTCGCTGATTCGCTGGGTCTGGCCATCGAGATCGACGACCGGCTCGCCGAATACGACCGCGACATGGCGCACTACATACCAATCGAACAGATCCGCGCAGAGTTCCCTGAAGAGTGGGATCGCCTGGCCAAGGGTCACCTTCCGAGCGGGGTAGACGAGAACGCTTTTGTCGCAAGGGTATTCGCCGCAATCGATGCTATCGCCGCCGACAGCGCGCATGACGGCACGGTCGCACTGTTCAGCCATGGCGGCGTGATCAACGTGATCCTGCACCGTCTCCTGGGCACTGAGCGGTTGTTGCTGTTTCCGATCGACTACGCGTCCATCACGCGGCTGCGCTACTCACGCGCGGGGACCTTCACCGTGGCGGAAGTCAACGGGACCGAGCACGTGTGGGACCTGTTGCCCAGGAACGACCGCTAAGCGGGAGGCTCCAGACCCGCCCGCAGATTCTTTTTCGCGGCCCTGCGCAGCTGCAACATCCGAAGCCCACCGGTCATCACCGTGATCAGAGACCCACCGATCGCGGCGACCAGCAGCGCGATCCCGGTGGGCGTCTCCCACGCCCAGCCGAAGAAATGAATGGTCGTCGAATCGAGGTTCTGACCGATGAACACCAGCAACAAGATCAAGGTCAAAGCGCCGACGATCAACGCCCACCACGCCGCAGCCGTCTTGGTGAACGTCACCGCCGACGGCGGAAAGCTTCGGGGTTGCTTCGCAGGCGGATGGGCACCGCCGTGCACCGGCTCCGGGTGAGCCAGCGGCGGACCGGGCTCGGGCATCGGGGGCGGCACGGTCGGGTCACTGCTCATAGTTCATCTTTACCCCTTCGCCCTCAGAACGAAGCACATTGCGGGTTAGGGTCGAACGAGCCAACGGAGAGGAACACCCCATGCAGATGCGCCGATGGCGCGCGACGGTCGTCGTCGGCCTGGCCGTCCTGCTCGCCGGCTGCGGCAGTTCCAATCCACTCGGTGGCGGTGAGATCTCGGGTGACCTGAAGTCGATTATCGTCGGCTCGGCTGACTTCTCCGAGTCGAAGATCGTTGCCGAGATCTACGCCCAGGCGTTGGAGGCCAACGGCTTCAGCATCGCCCGCAAGTTCGGCATCGGCAGCCGGGAGACATACGTACCTGCCGTCCGCGACCATTCCATCGACTTGATTCCCGAGTACACCGGCAACCTGCTGCAGTACTTCGATCCCAAGACCACGGCGTCGACGCGGGATGCCGTGCAGCTGGCGCTGTTACGCGTACTGCCGGGTGACCTAGCGATCCTCACTCCGTCGAAGGCGAACGACACCGACACTGTGGCCGTCACCCGCCAGACCGCCGACAAGTGGAACCTAAAGACGCTCGCCGATCTTGCGGCGCACTCGCCGGAGGTCAAATTCGGTGCGCCGTCGGAGTTCCTCAGCCGGACCGAGGGGCTGCCCGGCCTCAAGGCGAAGTACGGCCTCGACATCAGCCCCGGCAACTTCGTCGCAATCAGTGACGGCGGCGGACCGGCCACCGTGCGCGCCCTGGTCAAGGGTGACATCACCGCCGCCGACATCTTCAGTACCTCGCCCGCGATTCCGCAGAATGACCTGGTACCGCTGGAAGATCCGAAAAACAACTTCCTGGCAGCCAACGTTGTCCCGCTCCTCAGCTCGCAGAAGAACTCAGAGAAACTCAAGAACGTGCTCGACGCCGTATCCGCCAAGCTGACGACGGAGGACCTCATCAAGCTCAACAGCGCAGTGGAAGGCAACTCCGGCGTCGATCCCGATGAAGCGGCTCGAAAATGGGTGAAAGACAACAGCTTCGACAAACCGTTTGCCAAATGATCAACTTCGAGAACGTCACCAAGCGTTACGCCGATGGCACCGTCGCGGTCGACGGTCTGACTCTGGACGTCGAGGACGGAACGCTGGCGGTCTTCGTCGGACCGTCGGGCTGCGGCAAGACGACGTCGATGCGGATGATCAATCGAATGATCGAACCGACGTCCGGCACGCTCACCGTCGATGGTGAGGACGTCACGAAGGTCGACGCGGTCAAGCTCAGGCTGGGCATGGGCTACGTCATCCAGAGCGCGGGGCTGATGCCCCACCAGCGCGTCGTCGACAACATCGCGACGGTGCCGGTGTTGCGCGGCGAGTCACGGCGGACCGCGCGCCGGGCCGCGATGCAGGTGATGGAGCGGGTTGGGCTGGACCCGAAGCTCGGCAGCCGGTACCCCGCTCAGCTATCCGGCGGCCAGCAGCAGCGCGTCGGTGTGGCCAGGGCGCTGGCCGCCGATCCTCCAATCCTGTTGATGGATGAGCCGTTCAGCGCGGTCGACCCCGTGGTCCGCGAGGAGCTGCAGGCCGAGATGCTGCGGCTGCAGAGCGAACTGCAGAAGACGATCGTCTTCGTCACCCACGACATCGACGAGGCGATCAAGCTCGGCGACAAGGTCGCGGTCTTCGGGCCGGGCGGCGTGCTGCAGCAGTACGACGAGCCCGGGCGGTTGCTCTCGAATCCCGCCAACGAGTTCGTCGCCGGCTTCATCGGAGCTGATCGCGGCTATCGCGGCCTGCAGTTCGCCCACGCCAGCGGGCTGCCGATCCACGACATCGTGACGGTGTCGGAGTCCGAGATAGACGGCCTGACGCTCGGTGCCGGCGAGTGGCGACTGGTCAATCGGGACGACGGGACGCCCTACGCATGGCTGAACGCCGACGGGGTGCAGATCCACCGCGAGGGCGGCTCCCTGTACGACAGCACCATCGCCGGCGGGTCGCTGTTCCGCCCGGACTCCACGATGCGCCATGCGCTCGACGCGGCGCTGTCGTCGCCGTCGGGACTGGGCGTGGCCGTCGACGACTCGGGCAAGGCGATCGGCGGAGTGCGGGCGTCAGACGTGGTGGCCGCGCTCGACGACCAGCGAAAGAGTTAGCCGGTGCAGTACCTGCTGACACATCTCGACAAGGCCTGGCAGCTGGCTATCATCCATCTTCAGCTGTCGCTGATACCGGTCGTGCTGGGGCTGATCATCTCCGTACCGCTGGGCGCGCTTGTGCAGCGAACGCGCATTCTGCGGCGGATCACCACGGTGACCGCGAGCATCATCTTCACAATCCCGTCGCTGGCGTTGTTCGTCGTCCTGCCGCTGATCATCCCGACCAAGATCCTCGACGAGTCCAACGTCATCGTCGCGCTGACGCTGTACACGACGGCGCTGCTGGTGCGCGCGGTGCCGGAGGCGCTGGACGCGGTGTCGGCCAACGTGCGTGACGCGGCGACTGCGGTCGGCTACCGGCCGCTCACCCGCATGCTGAAAGTTGATCTCCCGTTGTCGATACCGGTGCTGGTGGCGAGCCTGCGTGTGGTTGCGGTGACGAACATCTCGATGGTGTCGGTGGGCTCGGTGATCGGCGTCGGCGGCCTCGGCATCTGGTTCACCGAGGGATACCAGGCCGACAAGAGCAGCCAGATCATCGCGGGCATCATCGCGATCTTCGTGCTCGCTGTCGTGGTGGACACCGCGATCCTGGCACTGGGCTGGCTGGCCACACCGTGGGCACGGGCGAAAGCAGGCGCTCGATGAACTTCCTTCAGCAGGCCCTTGCGTTCATCTTCACCAGTGCCAACTGGAGCGGCAACGCCGGACTCCTCATCCGGATCGAAGAGCACCTGGAGTACACGTTCGTCGCCGTCGCGTTCTCGGCACTGGTAGCGATCCCGGTGGGCATGCTCATCGGGCACACCGGGCGCGGCACCTTCGTCGTGGTCACCGGCGTCAACGCGTTGCGTGCACTGCCGACTCTGGGCGTGCTTCTGCTCGGGGTGCTGCTGTGGGGACTTGGCCTGCTGCCGCCGACGGTGGCGTTGATGCTGCTCGGCATCCCGCCACTGCTGGCAGGCACGTACGCGGGCATCGCGAACGTGGACCCCGCGGTGGTGGACGCCGCGCGGGCGATGGGCATGACCGAGACGCGCGTGCTTTTGCGGGTCGAACTGCCGAATGCCCTGCCGCTGATCCTCGGCGGTCTGCGCACCGCCACGCTGCAGGTTGTCGCGACGGCGACCGTCGCCGCCTACGCCAGCCTCGGCGGCCTGGGCAGGTACCTGATCGACGGCATCAAGGTGCGTCAGTTCTACATCGCTCTGGTCGGCGCCCTGATGGTCACGGCGCTGGCGCTGCTGCTCGACGCCGTCCTTGCCCTCGCGGTGTGGGCCTCGGTACCCGGCACCGGTCGCATGCGGCGGATGCCTGCGCCATTGGTCGACGATGAGGCCGCGCTGCCGGGCGCCAGACGAGCATCGGATATCGCAGGCGCGCGAGGGGATCCGTCAATTACGGTGGACAGGTGAGCGATAGCCCGTCTGAGGCGACAAAGAGCGCGTGGCCGGCAATCCTGACTTGGCAGGCCGGTGATGTCCCGCGAATGGAGTCGGCGCGAGTTCAATTGTCCGGCAACAGGATCAAAGCCTATGGCCGGATCGTCGCCGGTGCGACGGACGCGCATCCGGCATTCAGCGCCTCCTACGATCTGGTTACCGACGAGGCAGGCGCCACCAAGAGGTTGTCGCTGAGCCTGACGACGGCTGAACGGGATCGTCAGCTGTCAATCGCACGCGACGAGGAAAACATGTGGTCGGTCACCGACCACCAGGGATCGTCACGCGGCGCCTACGGCGGTGCGCTCGACGTCGACATGGTGTTCAGTCCGTTCTTCAACGCGCTTCCCATCCGACGGACCGGTGTGTACAAGGGCACCGAGTCGGTGACGGTGCCGGTGGTATACGTGAGCTTGCCGGACCTGGCGGTTAAACCGGCGACGATCACCTACTCCAGCAGTGTCGACGGCATCAAGCTGCACTCGCCGGTCGCGGACACCACAGTCACCGTCGACCAGGACGGCTTCATCCTTGACTATCCCGGACTTGCGGAACGGCTCTGATGATGCCGCCGGCCCGCCCGGCCGCTGCCAGCTGCTGACGCCAGTTGTCGTCGCCGACGACGATCCCGGCGATGTCGAACCGGGAGAACCCGTCGTATCGGGTCCTCGCGGCGTGGCCGTCGACTGCGAGTTCGGCGACCGACCCTTGACCGGTCAGCGATGTCGACGCCTGAGTAAGCAGCTCGGTCGTGCGGTGCAGGACCTGAAGTACCTGCTCGGCGTTGGCTTCGCACATCGCGCGGACCAGCTCCGGGCTGGTCGCTGCGACGCGGGTGACGTCACGGAAGGATCCGGCGGCCAGCGCGAACGCGAGCGGCACCTCGCCTGCGGCGACCGCCACCGCCTCGGCGACCAGATGCGGGACGTGGGAAATGGCCGCGGCGGCCGCGTCGTGCTCATCCGAGCGGGCCGGCACCACCACCGCATGGCAGTCCAGCGCCAGCTCGGCGACCGTGGCAAAGCAATGCGGGTCGACGTGATCATCGACCGACACCACCCATGCAGCGCCGGCGAAAAGATCGTCGCTGCCTGAGGCCCAACCCGAGTTGGTGGTGCCTGCCATCGGATGCCCGCCGACGAAGTGGTCCAGCAGGCCGACCTTGCGGATCTCGTCGAGCACAGCGGTTTTGACGCTCGTCACGTCGGTCAGCGGATTGTCCGGAGCCATGTCACGGATGTATGGCAGCAGGATCGACAACGCGGGTGCGGGAACAGCGAGCACAATCAGCGCGTCGCTCTCCGCGGCTTGGCCAAGGGCCTCATCGAGGCGATGGGTGGCGTCGAAGCCGGCGAAGCGGGCGGCCTGCACGCCGTCGACGGAACGGTTGTATCCGACGACCTCCCGGCCTGCCTTCGCGGCGGCACGCAGGATCGACCCGCCAATCAGGCCGAGGCCGAGCACGCACACCGGGGTGGTCGCCACGACTTCAAGGTTGGCACACTCGCCTGCGACGCGGACTACCAGATAGTGGTCAAGGCAGGGCAGGCGCGACTACCGTAAGCGGCCATGGGACCACAGCGTGGACCGGCGAAGAAACAGGCTCCGGACGTCCCGGAGGGATTCGCGGTGGCAGTGGTCCGGGAGAACGGCACGTGGAGGTGCGCGCCTATGCCCGCGAAGGCGCTGAGCAGCCTCAAAGACGCCGAGACCGAGTTGCGTGAACTGCGCAGTGCCGGAGCCGTCTTCGGGTTGCTCGACGTCGACGACGAATTTTTCATCATCGTGCGTCCGGCGCCGAGCGGAACACGGCTGTTCCTGTCCGACGCCACTGCCGCGCTGGACTACGAGATCGCGGCGGAGGCGTTGGAGGAACTCGACGCGGACATCGATTACGACGAACTCGACCCCGATGAGCCGTTCGAGGAGGGCGACCTGCACGTGCTGTCCGACGTCGGGCTTCCCGACGACGTGCTGCGGGTGATCCTGGCCGACACCGATCTGTACGCCGACGAACAGCTGGGCATGATCGCAGCGCGGATGGGCTTCACCGACGAGTTCTCCGCAGTGCTCGAACGCCTGAATCGGTGAGCGCTCCCACCCCTTCCCCGCGAGACCCCTTCCCGCGAGACTGAAGCCACGGCTGTGAAATCCGCGAAATGACGACCAACGCTTCTGTCTCGGCGGCTGACGAGGCGTCCATCCGGGTGGCTCTGCAAGCGGCGGCGGGTGCCGATCCTCGCGACGTTCCGATCGGCGCGGCGGTATTCAGTGCCGAAGGTGTGGAGCTGGCCCGAGCGGCCAATGCCCGCGAGGCGTCGGGCGATCCGACGGCCCACGCCGAAATCCTGGCGCTACGCGCCGCAGCACAGGTGCTCGGCGACGGCTGGCGGCTGGCCGGTGCCACACTTGCCGTCACCGTGGAGCCGTGCACGATGTGCGCGGGAGCGCTGGTGATGGCCCGCGTGGCGCGGCTGGTGTTCGGCGCGTGGGAGCCGAAGACGGGCGCGGCCGGCTCGCTGTGGGATGTGGTGCGCGATCAACGGCTGACACACAGGCCGGAAGTCCGCGGTGGTGTACTCGCCCAGGAATGCGCGCGGCCGTTGGAGGAATTCTTCGCACGCCAGCGACAGAAATAGGCACGTCGAGTTTGCCGCCAGCTCGCAATCTGGATGCCTGGGCGTGGCAGCTTGATGGCATGGCCCCGTCGGATCCGGGCAGCGTTATTCCCGTCAAGCGGTTCCACGGTTTCTGCGAGCGGACGGTCGCCCGGCTCCCGTTGGGTCTGTCATCGGTTGTCGCGCCGACGTTCCTGGGCTTCGTGCTGATCAACGGGTTGACGTTCGGGGTGGATCTGCTGCTGCTGACAGTGCTGCATGCCGTTCTCCACCTGCCCGTGCCGGTCGCAGTCACGGCGGCGTACGCGTGCGCATTCGGACTGAGCTTCTTTCTCAACCGCGCGTTGAACTTCCGCTCGCACGCGCCTGCGGGACCGCAGATCGTGGGGTATGCGCTAGTCGTGTTGGTCAACTACTTGGCGTTCATCCTGGCGGCGACGACCCTGATGACCACGGCGGGTGTTGACTATCGGATCGCTCGCATCGTGGCTGGCCTGTGCGAGGCGGTCTACATGTACGGCGCAATGCGGTGGGTGGTGTTCAGGCGTTCGCAGGAGCCACGGGCAGCGTG